>JALTMC010000168.1:0-23735 GCA_027005175.1 Myxococcales bacterium | reverse complement strand
AACACCGGTAAAGACCATTGTTGACACAGAAGACCGGGATCTGTTCGCCCAACGCCTGGAAGAGATCGGAGCACTGTCTCCCAAAAGCCGAGCAGCCACCGACGTGGAAGAAGCTGTCGATATCGCAGAGGAACTGGGATACCCTGTGATTGTCCGAATCGCCTATGCGTTGGGAGGACTCGGCTCCGGTCTGTGTCGCAACGAAGCCGAACTTCGTACCCGCGCCTCCAAGGCACTGTCGTATACTTCCCAGTTTCTGGTTGAAGAGTACTTGATGGGCTGGAAAGAGATCGAGTACGAAGTCGTACGCGATCGCTTCGACAACTGCATCACTGTATGCAATATGGAAAACTTCGACCCGATGGGTATCCATACGGGCGAAAGTATCGTGGTCGCGCCCAGTCAGACACTGACCAACCGCGATTATCACTTTCTACGCAAAGTCTCCATTGATGTGATTCGACACCTGGGTATTGTGGGTGAATGCAACATTCAATTTGGTTACAATCCTCACGCCGAAGAGTACCGTATTATCGAGGTCAATGCCCGGTTATCTCGAAGCTCTGCCCTTGCCTCCAAGGCCACGGGCTACCCTCTCGCTTTTGTAGCAGCCAAACTTGCCCTGGGCTATGGACTTCACCAGCTCCCCAATGCGATGACGCAGGTAACCAAAGCATTCTTTGAGCCTGCGTTGGATTATATCGTGGTAAAAATGCCCCGCTGGGACATGAAGAAGTTTAATATGGTATCCCGCCGACTGGGCTCCGGAATGAAGTCTGTGGGTGAAGTCATGGCCATTGGCCGCAGCTTCGAAGAGGCCCTACAAAAAGCCATCCGAATGCTAGAGACCGGAGCCATCGGTCTCGTCGGAAACAACGAAGACATTTTTAACTACGATGATCTGAAAGAGGAGCTAACTCAACCCACCGAGGAACGACTTTATGCCATCGCAGAGGCCATGCGGCAAGGCCACTCCATCGAACAGATCCACGAATGGTCTCGCATTGATCGATGGTTTTTGTACAAGCTTCAGCATATTGTAGACCTGGAGGCTCAACTCCAAAAACACGCAGGCTCTCCCGTTCCAGAAGAGCTACTGCGAGAGTCCAAAAAAGCGGGATTCGCAGACATTCAGCTGGGCGTGCTCACCCAAACCACAGAAGACGACATCTGGAACCAACGCAAAGCGATCAACTTGCGCCCCCAGATCCGTCAAATTGATACGCTGGCTGCGGAATACCCCGCCCAATCGAACTATCTGTACCTGTCGTACCACGGCACCCAAGACGATGTGAATGTCCGCCTGGACCCGGTCGTTTTAATTCTTGGCTCGGGAGCCTATCGTATCGGTAGCTCCGTAGAGTTCGACTGGTGTTGTGTGACCGCAGGGCAGACCTTGCGTGAACTCGGCTATCACACCGCGATGCTCAATTACAATCCAGAAACCGTCAGCACGGATTACGACGAATGTGACCTGCTTTTCTTTGATGAAATTAGCTTTGAAACCGTTCGCGAAATCAATGAAATGATACAGCCCAAAGGCGTGGTGGTTTCGATGGGAGGACAAATCCCCAACAACATCGCGTTGCGCTTGCATCAGACAGGGATACCGATTCTGGGAACTCCACCCGAGTGCATTGACATGGCAGAAAACAGACATACATTTTCTAGCCTCCTCGACACCCTTGGCATTGACCAACCCGCCTGGCAAGAACTCAACACACTCGATGAGATCGAGGCATTTTCAGACAACGTTGGATTTCCTGTCCTCATCCGACCGTCGTATGTCCTCAGTGGTGCAGCCATGGCTGTGGCATCCAATCCCATCGAGCTGCATAAATTTCTGCAACGCGCAGAGATGATCTCCCCGGAACATCCGACAGTGGTGAGTAAGTTCCTGGAGAACGCCAAAGAGATTGAGTTCGACGGAGTGGCATCGAATGGTGAGATTGTCCGTTATGCCATTTCGGAGCACGTGGAGAATGCGGGAGTTCACTCCGGTGATGCAACCCTTGTCTTGCCGCCCCAACGTACCTACCTGGAAACGGTTCGTCAGATCCGTATTATCTCCAAAAAGATCGCAGCCGCTCTCAAGATACATGGACCCTTTAATATCCAATACATCGCCAAAGACAACGCAGTCAAAGTCATCGAATGCAACCTCCGGGCCTCTCGAAGCTTTCCGTTTGTCTCCAAAATAATGAAGCTAAACTTTATCGACAGTGCCATGCGCGTCATGGTTGGTGAAAAGGTAGAACGCCAGGGGAACTCATTGTTTGAGTTAAACTATGTGGGTGTCAAAGCACCGCAGTTTTCCTTCACTCGACTGGCCGGAGCAGACCCAACCCTGGGCGTTGAGATGTCTTCCACCGGTGAAGTCGGATGCTTGGGAGATAACTTCTACGAAGCATTCCTCAAATCCCTGCTCTCTGTAGGCTACAAACGCGAGATCAAGTCCATCCTGTTCTCCACGGGACCTCTCGAATCCAAAGCAGAGTTACTCCATGCCAAACGACTCCTGGCCGAACTCGACATTGAGTTTTATGCCTCACAAGGAACAGCATCGTTTATGATGTCAAATGGCATCCCAGTACAAATGCTTCACTGGCCTCTCGACAAACAAAAACCCAACATTGTGGACTACCTCAAAGAAGGCAAGATCGACCTGGTCATCAATATCCCAAAAAACTACCAGGAAGAAGAACTCACCAACGACTATATTATCCGTCGCACCGCTGTAGACTACAATGTCCCACTGATCACCAACCGTCAAATCGCCCAACGCTTCGCCGAAGCCCTCTATCACGTACCCTTTGACAAGCTTCAAATCAAAAGCTGGTCCGAGTACTCCATGGACCAATTGTAAACAGCAAGTATCCAAAAAAACGGCCTGGTAGAAACAAAAAAAGGAGCACCCACATTGGAACGTACGAATTGGATCATACAGACGCTTAAAGTTGGTGTTGGGTGCCTGGGATTGCTTCTCTTGGTACAGGGCTTCGGATGGAGCTGTTCGCCCTCCCCTTCAGCCTCCGATGCCTCTGAAATTGCGGACACGGAAGAAAAAAACACCCCACCGGAGCAAAGGGAGACGGACAAACCAACTCTCCCAGAGAACCCTCTTGAAAAGCAGGGGAAGCTAGAACTTATCAGTGACAAACTCGTTTTCTCAGAAGGACCACTTTGGGATAAAAACAAAGAAGTCCTACTTTTCTCCGACGTCTTGGTCAATAAGATCTACCAATTGACGTTGCCTTCCACACTCAAAGACTTTCGGAAGCCCAGTCAATTTTCCAATGGACTGGCGTTCGATCACAAAGGCCGATTGCTCGCGGCAGAACGAACAACAAGACGTATTTCTCAAACACTTGCCAGTGGAAAAGTGGAGACTCTGGCCGATCAATTCGAAGGCAAGAAATTCCACAGCCCCAATGACCTCACAGTCCGAGCGGATGGGACGGTCTATTTTACAGATCCTCCTTATGTTGTGACTGGGGCCAAAGAGCTGACATTCAACGGTGTCTTTCGAGTCACACCGGATCGAAAAGTGACTGCGATATGGAAGGGGGAAGAGAAGACACGACCCAATGGAATCATTCTCTCTCCCGATGAAAAGAGGTTGTACTTTGCCGACGCAAGTGCTGCGACAATCTGGGTCGCCGATGTGGAAAAGAGCGGTAATGTCGGTAAATTTAAGGTATTTGTGAAGTCGGCCCAATCACCAGACGGGATGACCATCGACAGGCAAGAAAACCTCTATATCGCCACCCGAGAAGGTATCCAGGTTTTTAGTGCAAAAGGAAAGCTCTGGGGCACCCTCAAAGTACCGACCCAACCCACCAACTGCACCTTTGGCGGAAAAGACCGCAAGACCCTCTTTATCACCGCACGCACCAAGCTATTTAAACTCACCAACATGCCCTTCGCAGGTTCGCATTAAGCCCAACTCTCCACTCCCAACCTGAGTCACAATACAGTTCATAATGCAGTAACATCCGGATATTGAAGTTAGATAGAAGTGGTCAACAGACCAGGGTTCTTAGGATTCGTCCTGGGTCTGTTCTGCTTCCTCCTTTTTCCTTTGTCTTTCTTTGCGCATTTCTGCAAGCTCATCATCAAGATCTTTTCGTGTAAAATCCTCATAAAAGCGAATGAGAACCCAGACACCAATGAAGGAGCCTCCCCCCATCATCAGTATCCGGCTAATGGGATTTTTGACGGACTCTGAGTCCATCCCCAGCACCAACCCCAAGAACACACAAAGTATCCCACCGACAAGAAGAACTCTCTTTAAAGTATGCATGTGTGAAAATCTTTCGTTTGGTAAGTCATAAAAAGCAGGTGTTGATGATATCGAAATCCCCCTAACAGTAACATCTTTTCGTGAAAACATGGAAGGAGGTGGAGCTAGGGAACACAGACAGCTTGATAGTTCACTTCGATACTTGCACCAGGAGCAGGGATAGCAGACTCAGAAAAGATAATGGCATTGTCGGTCGAGTCATACCTCCAGCCAGACGAAAGGGGTTTGCCATTGACCTTAACCACCAACGTTCCTGTTTTGAGTTTTCTTTGCAAGGTAGTGAGAAGAAATTTCCCTTGGACATCCAGAGTAAAAATACGTTCGAAGACAGTTCGCATCAACCTCACAATAGCCCGACTCAGCACGACAATGGGAAAAGAGAGCCAACCCCATCAACAAAAGAAAAACTTTCTTCATGCACCATACTCCCTAAGAGAGAAAAAGAACTCTCCTATAATCTTGTCTTTCGTCTTTTGTACGGACACCTTCTTTGTAAGAATCTTTCAAAGTGACGAAATGGAATCTCAACAGAAAGTTGAGTCAGTCCCAAAGCCCCAAAGAAAATTATTCACTCAAGAGAAGATGTTCCCAGAGAGTTTCCATACAATGTAAACCATGACTTTGCATGTGATATATCAAGCTGTGCTGCGATAAGAGTTGCTTTATGAGAACTAAGAATATTCCCCTCATGGGTCCAAAAGTAAGTACGCTTTAATTGATTATCAATTAAAAGACTTTGGTTTATTTGAGGATAACCAAAAAATGTACTTTGTAGTTCTCCCTTTTTATTTACGAGTTTAAGGCAGGAAAGAGATTCACATTTTCCGGTAAACAATATTCCTTTGTCAGTAACTGTTGGTGGAAGGAATAAGCGCTCATTTTTGAGTGGATACTTCCATAAAAGTTTTCCAACAGCATCCAAGGACAAAATATGAAGTCCGTTTCTCTCAGATACCGAATACAGATGGTCGCTATCATCCATAACAATCCACTTAAGATCTTTGACAGCAAAGGCTGAATATTTCCAGCGGATCACTCCTTTTGAAGAAAGAGAAAAAATCATTTCACCAGAAGCACAGTATAAATTGCCTTTTCTATCTAACACTATCTGATGCAAACTTTTTGAAGCGCTCGGAATACCAGTTGACCAAAGTAGATCACCGTTCTTACTGAAAGAAACAATGCTTCCTGTAGGTGAAGAAACGTACACGCTTTGTTTGCCCACAACGGGTTGTGCATTGCGAAACAACATACGGCTAGATGTTATGGGAATCAATCTTTCCCATAACATCTGACCTGACCTTGTATCGATAGCAAGCAGTTTATTATCAGCGAGGAAAAGAGTCTTGCCGTTAGATGATGGAATTGAAAGACTTCTCCTTTTGAAATCCTTAAACCAGAGACGTTTACCATTTGAAAGATTCATCGCATAAATACTTGTAATAGGATACTCTGGCTTTCCAATTCCGTCACTTCCTTGACTGCGGGTTGTGAGTATGACAGTCTCATTTCCTCCTGCAAGTAAATGAATACCTTTCCCCGCAATGGGTAACTTCCAAAGTAATTTTCCTGAGAAGTTTATAGCGTATACTGTTGTATAAAAACTCTGGCTGGAGTCTGTTGATATACTTGATGTTTTATCATAAGTGATGATATGATTTTGTGTGATGACAACTTGGCTTGGTCCCCAAAAAGTTTTTCCTTTTTCTGCTTTGTAACTTAATTCAAAAATAGGCATACTTGGAAACTTCGGGCAGGAGTCAGATTTTTCAGGACACACAAAATCTACATCAATGCTCTTTTTATATTCAGTTTTAGTTTGCTCTCCAGGTTCATTCTCTAAGCCCTTTTGCTCTTGTCGTTCGTTATCATTTGATTTAACTTTTTCAACTTCAAACCGATGTTCAACAAGAATGTTTGCATCAACAAAATGCTCATGACGTGTTTGGGCATCTCCTCCATCAACAGTTTCGGCTGGTGAATGGCAAGCAACACAATAAACAATAAGATATAAGAGTAATAATGCAAACTTCTTCAACTTCATGGATATGTAGCACTTCATGGGCATGTAGCATTAGGAGCAACACATAGCCCACAACCCGCACCCCATTGAACATTCTGTGAGTTCACTTCAAAAGAGCGGCTCGCTATTCCCAAGCAGATATTATCAGCCATAAGTGACCAATCATTCCAATCGTTAAGCTGAACTGGAAAAATGCCATCAGCATATGGTAGGTGATTTAGAACATCAGGAATATGGCTAGCAGCAGTAGTTTCAACAGAGTATAAAACATGAAACTGGCCTGCAAAGTTAACGACACTGACCCCTGTTGTCTTTGCTTCTGGAGTACCAGATTCGATCAATCGATTCACACGAAACTCAATAATTCCAGGATCATATTTATCCGGAGTCCATCGATGAAGGTTAATTTTTAAACCTTGACTTTGTCCAGTTTGCCTGATGAGCCATAAATGAGGTATCTTCGGATGGTTTGCTCCTGTATCAAATACAACGCTTGGCCTTGTCCCTGAAGCCAAGTCGGGAATAGTATTGCTACCAAAAACTGTAGACAGATCAATATTCTTCCACTGATTAGTCGGATTTGTAGCACTTTCATCCCAGTAAGCGATAAATATATTTTTGAATTGGCTACAATTCGGATCACCTGTGTTATCACATTTGGCAAAAACGCCATAAAGTTTATTTTCTGTTGGGTGAACGAACAATGCAGGTGTTATGGCGCTCTTCAGATAAGTACTACTACCATGAACTCTGAGCCGAGACTCTGCGGACCAAACGCCGTTGTTATCCATCGACTTCATATAAATATTTTCATCTTCTTGAAGTTTCAATACATCTGATTCTCTTTTACGATAAAAAAGATACAATTTGTTATTGTACTTAATCAATGCAGGCGCAGAAGCTGTCTCTGTATCAGGCTCCGCTATTATTCCAACTTCAGTAAAAACACCACTTGTAGAAAGATAGCCCCAATACAATTTATTATCACTTTCTCTCAAGTAAGTAATAACAAGCCGATTACTAGATGAAAAATTAAAGGCTGCTGAAGCAGGTGAGGATTTAATTTTAATATTCTCAGTATTTCCATTAACAGTAATTTTGATATTTACATGAGAGGACCAACCATTATTTTGTGTATAATATCGATAAGATAAAAGCTCCTGTGCTGTAAATTGTGGACTGGTCCCCTTCGTCCCAGCATATAGTGCATAAAGTTTGGAATCATACTCCACCAGGATCCCTGGGTAATTTGCGTTGGCATAGTCGTCTGTTGAGTTTGTATCACCTCCTGCAACCTTATTAAGACCATATTCGAGCGGGTTAGTCCCATCAGGAACACCTCTAAGGGCTGGATTTAGTAAAATTGGGGCCTTCGCAAGGGAACTGTAAATCGCATTACCTGACGAGTGATGATCGCGATTCCAGTTTACCATCCCATTAGAAACATCGAAAAAAAACGGACTCATAGAGAGCCATGAAGTATAAATATTGAGAGTTCCCAAAACTTGAGTTTCGTCAAGATTATCAGGGGTCAAACTAATTAGCGTACCTTTCGAAAACTGAACTTTGCTATAATCACTAAAACTATTGTAGTAAGACTCGTATGCATAGTTCATTATGCTAGGATAATTTGGCTTATAATTAAATTTATCACCAGCTTGGGTCTTTCCCCAGTGTAGTAATCCCAGTACATGACCTGTTTCATGAGCAATGGTCGCAGTATGGGAGAGTTCTGCTGGAGGGTTTTGTAATGAGGTTTTTATCTGCATTTTCCAGTTAGGTATAATTCCATTTACACTGCTTGAACCCCACTCTCCTAATATCAGATATCGAAATATTCCATGTCGTGAGTGATTCATGTATTGTTTAGCCATAAGGAGCTGGCTGGTTCTTGCAGGAGCGCTGCTTGCTCCTCCTCGGAATCCGTATGTAGAACCTCCAGATGTTGTTTTATTTGGTAAGCCAGCCGAATCTATATGGAGACGGATTCCTGCCAAGTTATCTGGATTGCGCAGAGTTAGTGCTGTCCCTACATTTCTAGACTCGTATGTGTTAATCCATTGTTTAACAACATCTTCTGATAAAGGAAGTGCAGAGTTTGCCTCATTATTCACCCAATCAACTTCAATCAAAACATCTTTATGAAGAAGGTCTACACCATAAGCAGGCAAAGTTAGACCATTGTAGTAAGGATTGCTAGGGCGACCTAAAACCTCCCAAAAATCTGGCAAACCATCACCATCAGAATCTTTGGGGTTAAAATTGATATGATTCGAATGTCGGCAAGAACTAGAGCCAAGAGGAATTACAATAGGTGGATTGGCTGAGTTGCATGCAAGTCCAATACATGGACAAGAGCCCAGTTCCAATTCCAATTGGTTGCCTAATCCATCACAGTCAGTATCATCAGCGATATTACAATTCATTGAACTTGGGAAATCTTCACTTGCTTCGTTCCGATACACTTTAACATTTCCAGTTGATGAAGATGAATAAGAGCCCACAATAACATATGAAGATGAAAAGTAACCACCCGTTCCACTCAAAGCTCTACTGTGAAGACCTACACCTCCATCATCGTTATAACTACGAATAAGGCTAGAAATTGTGTCTTGGATAAAAACAAGTGGATCCACATTGTACTGGAACTTTTGAGGTGCTGTTTGAATTTTATCACTGGGACCCAACTCAACAAGCCAAACCATACCATTCACCGGTATAGATCCGTAGGAATACCAATAGCCCAGATCACTACTCCATACAGAGAAGTCCAGAGCAGCCCCACTTGAGCCAGTAGAAAATGCTCTGGCGACAAACATGTAGACGCCTGTTTGTGGAATAGAGCAATCATCTCCTACCAATTGTCCAATTTTCATGATTTCGTTACCGTTGGAACCATTCCACCCTCGATCTATTGTACAAACTCCTGCCCCCGTTGCAGTATTAATAAGATGCAATACTACATCTGCACTTGCACTTAATCCTGTTACTTTGAACTCATACCTTTTACTTGCTTCCATGTAAAATTGATATCGATATATCTCACTGATAGAACCCGAACAGATCCTATCGTTGTATTGACACTCTGCAAAGACTAATTTTGGTATTATCAATATTGCTATCAGGGCAGTAAGAGGATAAATTTTCATAATTGCTCCCGGAGTTTGTTTCTATCGACCAAAGAAGATTTTTCGCTTAATTTCTTTGCGCTTTTTAGCCTTTTCATGTTCATTCAGCTTGGAAAAGATTACCATTCGTTTGCTAAATTCGTCGTATTTTGACAAAGTTACTTTATTCTCTTTGTGTATGTATGGTCTTGAAGTCTTTGGTAAAGCATCGAGAACATTCGATTTTACCTTATATGATAAATTTAGGGTGACATTACTCCCAAGTTTTGTAATTGTTACTTTGACACGATAATCACTTTTCCAAAAGCCAATTCTTGGAACAAGTAGAGCACCAATCAAAGATTTTTGTCGCAATGACAAAAGTCTTGACGACAGTACTCTTCGCAATTGTTCTCCACGGAACACTTTCAAAGTGTTTTTAAACGTAGAAACAGGAACTCTCTCCATCAAAACCTGAATGGAATCAATATGATATATCTCTTTTGCTTTCAGCGCATGAGATTGTATCTGTATCGGTATACGATAACTGTTTGTATATTTTTTGAACCCATCATTCGGGACCGTCAAGCTGAACGTGGTAGGTGACACTATCATCTCTCTTTTCGAGATTGAATTTGAACCTGTTTGTTCCGTACAACCATATAAAAGAATGATCAAACTTAGTATAGACAATCTATTCATAGAGACCTCCTTGGTTCTGTATATCTTACACTTTGATGCGTTGTGTCAAGTTGTTTCTGCGAAATGCCTCCTCTGCTCCATTGATTCTTTCCCAATATACCATTTTCCACCCCTCCAAAGATTCTCAACCGCAGCGTGCAGGTCCTGTCAAGGATGTCCGCCTCGGCCATAAGCGCGTAGCGCGCACTTGTCCTTTACTGGGCCAAGCCCTGCGTTATCATATCAATCAAGGGGTGGAATTTTCTTGCTTCTTCTCTTGCCTCTATACCTCCTTTCCTTTACTCTCACCGAACTTTTCATCCAATGTTTCCATCAGAAGTTGTGCATCCAGATACTTTCTCCCTTGTTCTTCCCACTTGTCGTGAATTTGCACTAACAATGACCCAGCTAACCTTTCATAAGCCTCCATATTTGGGAAGATTCGGATGACTCTTGTTCGACGTTTGAGTTCCTGATTCACTCTTTCTGCCAGGTTGGTTGTCTTCAACCTTTTATGAAGAGTACTTGGCAGAACAAAGATCGACAATCCTTGTGGCACTATCTCTTCGATGTAATCGCCCAAACCTTTCTTTTGAACTTCCGCCCACTTTGCCGCTTGTTGCAAACGTTCCTGTGCCATTTCTTGTGTTGGAGCGTTGAAGATATCGTGAAGTCTGCTTTTCATTTCTCCTTTGTTTTTACTCGCAGTCTTATTCATCTCGGGTTTCGCACTTCCAGGTACACGAATCCAGCTTCTCAAAGCGAGAATAGCATGTTACTTAGAGGATTGAAAAGCCCGATGTCGTCTACATGATATAACCCTCCACTTAGCAGCCACAAAACAGGCGCAGTAACCAGTCTTTCTTTTTTTCAGGGTCCTGGGGAAGACCAAAACAATCGATTAATTCCTTAGCTTGTTCATCCGAGCTTAGTAACGACTTATAGATGCAGTAGCGTAGCGTACCCAACATTTGCTCAAAAGAGACTCGACCTGTGGGTTGATACCATGGCATATTCAAACGAACCGAAGGCAACTTGGGCTCCAGGTGCAGATACCAAAGCTTGACCATCGACAGTAGCCAAAATCCAAATGGAGCCATCCTCCGAACTGCATTCTCACTCCACACCTGACTTTTTTCAACTCCCATCAATTGCTTGGCCTCTCGAAATGCGACTTCAATCGACCAGCGACTAACATGGTCGAGCAATATCTCTTTCAATGGACTGTCTAAGTCTGTTGTCACCAGAAACAGGTCTTCTCCACCATGGTCAGCTCGCACCAGAAGAAAGCGAAGGAGCCGCTGTCCAGCAACTGCTTTGTACGTACCAAACAGCTCAACCACTTCACGGGTAATGAAGAAACCACCATACGCTGGAAACGTGACGGATTGTACTTTGCGGCGTTTGTCATGAACCATTTGAGAGGGTTTGGGGTAATGAACGTAGGGTTGAAGCATTTGGTAGAAAAAGTTAGCATATTGTGTTTCCATCGTCTTGCTCCATGGTTGTATTTATTTCACGATCATGCTCATTCCATGACCATGATCCATGATAGCAATCGATGGACTCTATTTCATCTATCAGTTACAAAAGTGCGAAACTCCAGGGAGTATCAAAATGGGAAATGGAAAGAAATAAAACTGATTGATGGTTCAATCAGTTGATGATGTACCCTATCTTGACACCGTTCCCAAACCCTGAAAGTCCTACTTCTTTCCTGCCAAACTTACTTCTTTCTTGCCTGGCACTTATGCCCTTCTGGTGGTGGTTTGATCACGATCTGCCCTTTGTCCCAGACCATGGGTACAGATTTCCAGACATCCTGTAGCAGCTGGCAATGTGTCAACTGGTAACTGCGCAGGTCCCAGACCATGGAGTTACCTAGAGACGTTGCACCCACAAGGTAGCGTTGTTGAATGACCAGATGTTGAACAGCTCCGTGGAGACGGATCTTTTCCAACCTACGACCGCTGGTCATACTCCAAACTCCGATGGTGCCGTTCTGGTAGCCGAGTACAACCGTTTGCTCTGGCCCTGCGAGGATATGGGTGAGAGTGCTAAGTGGCAACCCAATCAGTCGTGGAGGCTTTTTGGAAGAGAGCTTCTTCCTGTTGTCAATGAACCATCGCAACTGACCGGAATGATAACCCACAGCAAGCCAGGCCCCAAGCACTTGAAGCACCGAGACTCTCCCTCCTGTATGTCCCAGCACTTTGAACACAAAGGTCTCCCCTTTTGGTGTGAGATGCAAGATGTGTTTCCGTGTGGCAACCCACACTGTGGCTCCATGAAGCACAAAAGCAACCACAGACTGAGAAGGTGACAAGAGTGTGGTCTTTTTCAAACGAAGCATCCACAAGCGATGCCTGGCCAGAGCCCACACACGTCCAGTTCGATCAACTTTGAATTGAGCAAGCCCTGACAAAGTATGTGCAAACATCCTCTTGTTTGTGTGTGTATCCCACATTTCAATCCGGTCTTGGGAGACTTGAATGGCCAGAAATCTCCCATTTGCTGAGGTTTGTGATTGCCAAGCTTTCCTTTCGAGCTTTTTTGCCCAAAGAGTATCGGCTATCTCGGGTTGAGCCTTTCTCTTCTCTTGGGTATTGACCCAACTCTTTCTCTTCTCTTGGGTATCGACCCGACTCTTTCTCTTCTCTTGGGTCTTTGGCTTCTTGGATTGATTCTTTCTTTTCTGCTTGGGGAACAGGTGCCGCCAGCCCTGGTGTGTTAGCAACAATCCACGTTGAGGCAACAATGCCGCTGTACGCCAGAGCGGTCGGGCTTCCTGACTAAGCCACAAACGCAACGTTCCATCATTGCCGCTGGAAGCAAGAATTTTACTGTCGGGGCTGTACGTGAGACCTGTAATTCCGCCGATATGACCGGGCAAGAGATGCATTGCACCAGAGGGAAGATCCCAAAGATAGATTCGTTGATCGGAGGAAGCAGCAGCCACCTGTCCACCATCGGGCCGAAAAGCAACTTCATAAAAAGCCTGCCGACGTTTACGTTTAAGCAACACCCGTGACTTGCCGGATTTTAAGTCCCACAAGCGAACAGAGCCATCGGTGCTACTGGACGCAAGATTCTTCCCGACAGGTCCAAAAGCAAGGCCACTCACATAGCCCTTATGTCCTCGCAACACGCGGGTCTGTTTCTCATCTGATGATAAGCCCCATAAGTAAATGTGAGGTGCCCGTCCCATCGATGCGATGTATTGTCCTGTGGGATCGATTTGAATTTCGAGTTGAACCTCTGGAGCCTGAAAAGACCGAACCAAAGAGTGGTCAGAGAGCTTCCATAGTTTCACTTGTCGGGAAAAGTCTGCTGACACAACCAAAGAACCATTGGGATGAAACGCAACATCACTTAACTGCGAACTGTTGCGTTTGCTTCTGCCAGATGGACTCGCTCGGCCAGCATCCCAAAACAGCGAGCGCTGCAAAGAAAAGAAATCCCAGACATGAAGCAGCGGGCCTCGCATCATTAAGAGTTTGTTTCCCTCCATGGAGAAGGGCTTCTTAAATCGAGGCATCGAGTAGTCCCGAAACCGATGAATCTCTCGGCCTCGCCACTCTCCACCCGCACTGTAGGAACGTTGGATTCGCCAAATCCGCGTTGTTTTGTCATAGCCATTAGAGACCAGTCGCATTCCATCGGGACTTAAGGCCACCGAGCGAATGGCATTGGTATGGCCTCGCAAAGAAAGCAACGGCTTACCGGTCCAACTGTCCCACAGGCGGATGGTTCGGTCGCCGCTGCCCGATGCAATAATCTTCCCTAAAGGTCCGAAGGATAGGCTCGTCACACGAGCGGAGTGACCGCTTCCCTTCCATCGCTCAGTGCTACCTTTCACACGCCAGATTCGAAGCGTTTGGTCTCCACTCACCGAGGCCAACCACTGGCCTTGAGGCGCAAACGCGATCTGTCGAATAACATTCGTATGACCTCGCAGGATCCGAGACAATGTCCAACTTGGGAGCCGCCACAAACGAATAGTTTTATCAAAACCAGCAGTAGCCAACCAACGATTGTTTGCGCTAAAGGCAACAGACGTCACAACATTGGTATGACCATGAGGGATACGTCGCAAGCGCCAACGTTTGAGATCCAGAATAGAGATTTGCCGGTCCCATCCAACCGTAGCCAGCCATCGATGGTTTGGAGAAAAGGCCAGAGAATAAATACGCTCTGACGACATCCGCAACGAACGGATACGACGAGTGGGCCAATGGATCATATAGACCACACCATATCCTGCAAGTGCCAACCAGGTACCATTGGCATCAAACACCACAGTATTCGCTCTGCGTCTTCGAATCCTACTCCAGGCGATCTTCTGTTTGCCTTTCCATCCATGCAGAAATCGCCAGGGCAGTTCCTTTTTCTCTTTCCAGTTCCACAAACGAACGCCGTCGTACGCAGCAGAAGCCAGCACCGGCCATTTGGGATGGAAGGTTAGGCTTTGTACAGGAGAGCGATGAGCACGCCAACTTCCTGCTGGAACAAACGTCCGTTGTGTACGTCGCCACAGCCGGATACGACCGCTCCAGCTCCCCGACGCCATCCACTTACCATCATGAGAAAATGTCACACTCATGACATGGCCTCGATGACCACGAAGTAACCATTTGCGACCAGTGCGTGTATGCAAAACAAACAACCCACCTCGTCGGCCAGCAACAGCCAGATAGTTACCCTTTTGGGGTAAGAAAGAGACATCTTCCAGTGCTGTGTTCAGGTGGCGTTGCCACAGCAGAGGAGCGAATTTCAAGCGCCTCCAAAATGTGCGCAAAGCAGGAGAGTCTCGGTTCTCCAGAGAAGCTCTTAAATGTGCGTAAGCGCCGAGATGGTCATGACGTAACAAAGCAGTACGAGTCGCGTATTGTTGTGCCAACGCCCAGCGTTCAGAGATCTCTGTATTTTTTCGTTGCAACACCAAAGACGCCAGTAGCGACAGAACCAATAGAATACCAGCAACAGCAACGAGGCCAGCAAACAAGAGCTGCCGGGTACGTCGTCGCCGACTCTCTCGCTGTTGTCCTGCCTGTAAGAACTGCTCAGCCGATCGAGGAAGGCGGTGAGGATAGCGTTGTCGGAACGCCAAGGCCTCTTGAAGAGCCTCACCTTCCCACACCTCAGCCAGACGTTGACCGCGACGCTCCCACATCTCGGAAGCCTGGCGAATTTCCTGTAAGAAAGCCTGCTCTTCGTGACTCTCATCGATCCATTGATGGAGTGTTTGCCAACGCTGCACCAGTGATTCGTGTATAATCTCAACCTGTATATTTTCAGTCTGGTGAACTTCTGTGTTGGATTGATGTACAGCCAAAAGGCGTGCCTGAACCAATGAGTTCAACGCAATTTCACCATCTGCTCCGAGTCCATCAAGCAATTCATGTTGCCATGCAACACGCCGAGTTTTTTCGGGTGTCACCAAGCGCAAGAACAACTCACGAACAGCCTGTACTTGTGCATTGGGAAGTTGTCGCAACACACCATCGGCATGTTCAGGCAATGCACCTCCAACCCCCCCAATTTCTTCATACACTGCCTCTGAGAGGGTTTTGGTGGTCTGATCACGCCGCTCCCATAGGATCTGGCAAGCAAACTGTAGAAGGGGCAAACTGGCCGTCTCTCCTTCCACTTCGAGGATCATTCGCTGCACGAGATCTTCGGAAGGATAACGGTATCCCAGTTGCTCCACAGGACGCACCAGGATGTCTCGCAATGAGGCAGGATCGGGGATTCGCAATAAGGTCACATGACTGAGCATCTGCTGGGCCTCATGAGTCTCTGCAAAGCGTCCCAGGAAATCATCTCGCAATGTAAACACCAAGCGCACAGGATCTGTGGCGTCTTCGGCAGCACCGTACAATGCTTCTACAAATCGATGACGAGTGTTTGCATCGGGCACCAGCGTGAGCAGCTCTTCCAGTTGGTCCACAACCAACAACACCTGCTTTCGATGACTCTCTGCGATGCGATGCAGCAGAATGGAGAGCAGCCGAGGTTCTTGAAACATGCGCTCTGCCAAGCCCTGCTCAGCGTTCAGGTTCGCAGAGATCTCCGATAAGTTAAACGTGCCACTGCTTGTAGTGGACTTTGCAATCCAGGTCCACAACCGATGAGCCAGAGTGAGAAAGGGTTCACGCTGTGGACGCATTCGCACAACAAGCCAGCGACCTTGTTCGCGCAGGCGAGGCACAACACCAGCAGAAACAAAGGAGCTCTTACCTGCCCCAGAGGGGCCAACCACAGGCAGCACAGGATACCGTCGAATTTTTTCGAGGAAGGCGGCGATCTCTGCATCGCGTCCAAAGAACAGATGAGATTGATTCTCACGAAACGCCTCCAAGCCCCGAAAGGGCTCTTCGACTCCCACAGCGATGCTTGGCGAAACATCGAGCATTTGTTGAAGCAACAGCTCGATCTCAGAGACAGAGATGCGACGTTCAGGGCTCCGCTCCAGACACGCTTCTATCAAGAGACGAACTTCACCCGGTACTCGATCTGGCATGGCAGGTAGAGGATGTTCTTGGCAAATATCCGATCGTAGCTCTGGTAGGTCTTTCCCTTGAAAAGGACGCTGCCCCACCAGCATTTCAAACAGCATCACACCCAGAGCCCACACATCGGTCGCAGAAGACAAAAGCGCCCCTCGCAGCCATTGCTCCGGAGCCATATAAGCAGGGGTTCCACGAATCTGTGTAACAAGAGAGTTGTCTTCTGTGGATGACTTTGCGGTGTCATCTTTTTGAGCAACTTCTCCCTGTGAAGACAGAATACGAGCCAGACCAAAGTCAACAACTCGCAAACGTCCATCATGAGGCAAAAGAATATTTTCGGGCTTCAGATCACAATGCAGTACGTGGTGATGATGTGCTTCGATAAGAGCTTCACACACAGCGAGACTGAGACGAAGGACTTCCTTTAGAGGCAAATCTCCCTCTTGCATTCGTTCACGCAGGCTTTGTCCTTCTAAGTACTCTAATGCGACATAAGGACTGTCTTCGTACTCACCCACGGCATAAATAGAAACGATGTGAGGGTGATTAAATCGTGCGGTGGCCCGAGCTTCCTGTAAGAAGGCGCGAACGGTATCCCATGATCCCAGAAGATCGGGATCGATCAACTTGAGCGCGACATTCCGCCCGAGTCGTAGGTCACGAGCCAGAAAGACCTGACTCATTCCGCCCCGCCCCAACAGCCTCTTAATTTTAAAATGCTCGACCAGTTGCCCCTCTCGTAGCAAAAGAGTCTCAGGCATCACGACTTCTACAGACAAAGCACCTCCAGAGAAGGCAAAAGTGTTATCTTTCAACACAGTCTAGCAAATTCTAGGACAATAGTCTTGTGTCCCGCATCATCTGGTCTATAATGGAGGGCAGATTGGATGGGGAATTCTGACACCTCTTGTAACCATGCTCTCCCAACCCAACTTATCCGAGCGAATACGAAGCTCTTCACCAAATGTCATGTGCAGCCTTGGCTAGGCTCTACCGACCCAAGCCCCGACTTGGTGGAGAAGGATGTCACCAAAGGACACATTTATGTCATCAGAAGTTCAGGTCGTTGAGGCTTTACTTGAGAAATTACGAGACTCCGACTGGAGTGTTCGACAAGACGCATCCAAACAACTGCAAAGCGTCAATGATGCTTCTGCCCTCCCGATCTTAAACAAAGCCACACAGGACGATGATCTCTCTGTGCGTGTTGCCGCCGTCAGCTGCTTGTCGAATTTCGAATTGGAGTTGGTACAAGCCACTCTAGAAAAAACACTGTTTGATGCAGAGTGGGAAGTACAATGGGCCTCCTTGCGTGCCCTAGGCCAACTTCACAAAGAACCCGCACTGCGGCACATGGGAGATCGACTCCCCGAGAAGCGCATCGCCGGCATCCAGAACCTCGTAAAAAAGCGGGCACGGCACTTTGTATTGCCTCTCTGTGCATCCCTCGATGATGAGTGTGAAGATGTCCAGATCGCCGGTGTTCGTGCGATCATGGAACTCCATTTAAAAGAAGCGATCGAGCCGCTTCAAGCTCACATCGCAAAAGCATCTCCAGAGCTACGTGCTTGGTTTGCAGAAGCACTCCTCCTTCTAGGGGGTCTCAGACTCTCACAAGGCCAAGGTCCAGACACAACACCACTTCACCTCCTCCCCTGTCACGAGTGCCAACACCTTCTACCTCCTTCGCAGTTGCACAAAGTACGTACCTGGAACAAAGAAGCCAAGCTCCTCTGTCAATTCCACTTTGAAGATTGTGTAGAACAAATCGAGCCCTTTGAAGGCAAACTCAAACGCTGCAAACTATGCCTGACTCATTGGCCCAAGTACGAATTCACCGACGGCAGTTGCCCATCTTGCCGTAAACAACGATACGAACACCTCGCCCCCCTCAACCACGACGATCAGTTTCGGTGCTTTCGCTGCCACAAAACCTTTCCCTCTCGGAACGTCAGCCCTGCGAGCCAACCCAATGAGCCCTTATGCTCACGCTGCGCTTACAATGTCGCTCGACTCACTGCAAAGCAACCATTCCTCAGTGAACGAACGATACACTTCCTCTCCGAAGCCTTTGAAAACGGATTCTTCCTCTGCGAACAAAGCCGCCACTTTTACCCTCTCAAAGAGATGGCAGAAGGCGAAGACTTTCGAGACCGGTGTGTGAGCAAAGATTATAGCAAAACCCAATCGAAGTAAGATACGATTGTAGGCTCGACAACCCAACAAGATCGACATGTCGATCATCCACTATGCGACAGAGTTGGCGGGCCAACCAAGTTGTCAAACGATGTCATAATCTTTTATCTTATAAAGTAAAGCACGATGGCTGATTTCGAGGATGCGTGCTGCTGCGGAGCGATTGCCTTCGGTTTCTTGAAGAGCACGACGGATAAGAACCCTCTCTAGAGCCTTCTGTCCTCGCTTAATCGACAAGTCATCTCCGAGCAAATGAGCCAACCAGTCTCCCTTCGCACCGGGAGAAGAGTCATCGGGTGTTATGATATGCGATGGTAACGTGTCCAGGGTGAGCCGACCTGATTCTTCGAGAACAGCAGCTTGTTCCACAACATTTTTGAGTTCGCGAACATTACCACGCCACTCATAGGCAAGCAGAGAACGCATCGCCTCGGGCGCCACACCATCGAGATGTGTTCCAAAACATGCATTGACACGTTTGATATAAAAGTCGAGCAACAACGGTATATCTTCGGCACGTTCTCGCAGAGGTGGGACATCAAGTCGAACCACATTCAAACGATAAAACAGATCTTCTCGAAATCTGCCCTCATTGACCTCTTTTTGGAGGTCCTTGTTTGTGGCTGCGATAATCCGCACATCTACCGTTCGAGGGTGAGCTTCACCGATCCGACGGATCTGACCTTCCTGAAGAACACGCAACAATTTTACCTGAAGTTGCAATGGGATCTCCGCGATTTCATCGAGAAAGAGGGTCCCTTGATGAGCCGCTTCAAACAAACCAGCGTGATCTTTGTGTGCTCCTGTAAACGCACCACGCTGGTAGCCAAAAAGCTCCGACTCCAGCAGGTTCTCTGGAATAGAACCACTGTTGATGGCAACAAACTCCTTACTCTGACGCTCACTCCAGCGATGAACAGCCCGAGCAATTAACTCTTTCCCTGTGCCATTTTCACCTGTCACCAGCACAGTGGAGGGAAACTTTGCAGCACGGCGTGCCATGGCCAACACTCTCTTGAGTGACTCTGAGACACCGATAATCCCCTCGTCTTCATAACCTTCGATCAAAGCGATCTGAAGCCGTCGATTCTCTTTGCGAAGCTTCTCTCTCTCCAGAAGTTTGTGGATCACCAACAACAACTCATCACGCTGAATCGGCTTGTCGATGTAATCATACGCACCTCGACGAACAGCTTCGAGCGCGGTATCACGGCTACCGTAAGCACTCATCATCACCACCTCCCCCAAACAAGGGCGACGGCGAAACTCTTCGAGAAAAGCAAGGCCGTCTCGGGTTGGCATACGGAGATCACATAGAATGATCTCATACTCTTCTCCCTGCACCGCCTGCAAACCCTCATCCCCATCTCCAGCGACATCAACCTGAAAATCCTCACGTTCCAGCAGCAGCTTAAGATAGTGGCGAATACTCTCTTCATCATCAATCACTAAAATTTTGGTTTTGCTTGATTCCTTCATACTGAAGGGCTCCATCTCGTAAATAGAATCAACATCCACTCCACAACTACAACGTTTGGGCCAGCTTGCCTTGCTCTTGGTAGAAAACCCCATCTCATCCATAAAACCAACATCCACCCCACAAAGGCCTCTTGTCTTTCGAACCACTCCACAAAGGCCCCTTGTCTTTCGAACCACTTCAGTATGATGCCTTATCCAACCCAATTCAACGATCTTTTCTCAAAAGTCAGAAGATATCATACCCCACTCGCTCTACCCAGGCTTTCATGGTAGCCTGAAATATCTTTACCGATCCAGGAGATAGATCGCAACAACGATCTTTTATGCAAATTAAAGATAATTCATATGCATTATACACTTAACATATACATAAATATCTATAATTATATGAAAATAAGCATAAAATAAGAAAGTTTTTCTTGACTTCTGTATAGGTTCGATGCAGTCTGAAATGAATCCGGGAACGTAGAATACACCGTGAAATGCGAAGGTAGGAATGTTGAGTGAGACTTCATATGGAGGCGATCCCAAATGAGTGAGAGATATGATGGAAACGAGGATTTATCCGGCGAGATCGGCAACAACGTGCAGGAGTTGCGAGAGTCATTGTTGTTGAGTAAAGCCGAGTTGGCCCGCAAGGCGGGAGTTTCGGCTTTGACGATCGATCGTGTTGAGAAGGGCAGCCATTGTCGAATGGACACCAAGCGCAAGATCTTATTGGCCTTGGGTTTGAAGTTGTCCGACCGCAAGGTAGTTTTTTTTGAAGAGGGAGAAGATCGAGAGTCAGTTTCAGGAATGGAAGAAACCCACCGCACAAGCGAGGAGATGGCGCAAAAAGTAGTTGCGGTATTGCATCAATCGAAAGAAAAGAGTTGAGAAGAGGCTTTAGAAGATCAGACTTTGGTCCGTATGCAAGAAACTGAAGCAGGCATCACTTGTGTGATGAGACGTCGGGAGGGGTGATCGGTTGGAGACAACTCGATCGCCAGGAATGGCCCTGTGAGGTGGGGGTGCTTTGCCTAGTTGCATCCCTGATGTATTGTGATAAGATGTGGGCCACAGTAGCTGAGGACCAGAGAGCCGATGCCTAAGGTAGGGACATCAGACGAGAAGAAGCCCCAGCCCCAGAGATAGGAAATCGACCGCAGCCGAGCCCGGCCACAATCTGCAGGAAGCAAGGGAGCAGGTGTATGGCGAGAAAAAAGCCCCTGATTGGACTGGATATTGGTACCAATGGGATCAAGTTCTGCCAACTCAAACAGGGAAAGCGAAACTACCAACTCGTAAACTTCGGGTTGGCTTTGTTACCCCCAGAAACCATAGTGGATGGTGCATTAATTGCGTCAGACACGATCGTCGACACTCTTCGAGAGTTGTTTGACGCACATCGTGTGCGCGGAAAAGATGTAGCGATTTCAGTGAGTGGTCACTCTGTGATCATTCGTAAGATCGCGCTACCACCGATGACCCAAGAAGAGCTGCAAGAATCAATTCAATGGGAAGCTGAGCAGTACATTCCCTTTGACATGAATGATGTCTATTTGGATGTCGAGATTCTCAACAACCAGGTTGATGAAAGTAACCAAATGGAAGTCTTGTTGGTTGCAGCGAAGAAAGATATGGTCAACGACTATATCGAAGTCGTCCAAGAAGCTGGTTTGACACCACGTGTTGTGGATGTTGACTGTTTTTCAGTGCAAAATCAGTTTGAGATGAGTTACGATCTGTCCCCCACCGAAACAGTGGTTCTGATCAACATCGGAGCCAGCGTCACCAACATCAACATTGTGGCGCGTGGTATGACCACCTTCACCCGTGATATCTCACCCCTTGGTGGAAACATCTACACGGAAGAGATCCAAAAGCAGCTGGATGTCTCCTATGAGGAAGCAGAAATCCTCAAAGCAGGTGGAGAGTTGGGAGCCGATGCAGATGCGGTCGTTCCCCAAGAGGTAGAGCGTGTCATTCACATGGTCTCTGAAGGTGTAGCCTCCGAGATCCAGCGCTCTCTCGACTTCTACACGGCAACCAGCGCAGACAGTCACATCTCTCGTATCTACTTGAGCGGTGGCACTGCCAAAATCCCCTCTTTGTATCGAACGATTGAGCAAAAGCTCGGTGTACCGGTGGAGATCATCAATCCATTCAAGAACATCGAAGTGGACAGCAATCGCTTCGACTTGGAATACCTTAGAGATGTGGCTCCCATTGCTGCTGTGGCCACAGGTCTCGCTTTTCGGAAGGCTGGTGACAGATGATTCGCATCAACCTCATAAAAACAGAGAAAAAGAAACGAGGCAAAAGCGGGGTTGGCTTTGCAAGTCAAGTCAATATCGTTGAGCTGGTTGTGATTGGTCTGCTTATCTCCATGGGCTTTGTCGGCGTTTACATCGTTTACAACATCCAAGAAGACAAGCTGGCCGAGGCCCGAAACTACGTCAAGAGGGAAAAGCGGGCTATCAAAGGCCTCGCACAAGCCAAAAAACGATTGGAAGAATTCAAGAAGAAGAAGAAGCTGCTGAAGGCCCAGCTCGATGTTATCGACAAGCTTCGCCGTCAGAAACAAGGGCCTGTTCGTGTTCTTGATGAGATCAGTATGCGCGTCCCCAAACAAGTTTGGCTGGTGAATATCAGACAGAAGAACGCGTCGCTGACGATCAAGGGCGAAGCAGAGACCAACGAGTCAGTTGCGATCTTTTTCAAACGCCTACAAGACTCCCCCTACTTCAAAAAGGTAGAACTCCAGCAAATTGTTCGACGGAGTGTTGCCAACACTGGGGGCGACAACAAAAGAGTCAATCGTACAGTCTTTAGTTTATCTTGTGTCGCCGTATTTAGCACAGGCAGCTAACACTGCAGTGAGAAAAGGATGAGTGTTGTCTCATCTGTTCGGAACCAGAAAACCAGCCTTTTTCTTTGGAAAGAAAAAGAGAGGCTGGCCACATGGGTAAAGTGTGATATAGATCACACTAACGACAAAACCTTAGGGTAGAGAATCATGGATCAGATCACTGAGCAATGGAACAAACTTCCCCTCGCTGCCAAATTTCTCATCGTGGTGTTGATTTGGGGCGCACTGGCGGGTGGTTACTACTTCCTCTATTACGAAGATCAAAAGAACCAGTATTTCCGGCTGTATCGTGAGTTTAAAGAGACACGCAAGAAGCGTGATAAGCTGCGAACCATCCAATTTAATATCACTCGCTGGCAGGCCGAGATCGCCCGTTTGGACGGCGAACTCGCCAAAGCCACCACCCTCTTACCCACGAGCAAAGAGCTGCCAACCTTGTTGCGGCGTATCGATAGTTTGGGTCGCAAATCAGGGCTGGAGATTGCCAGATTTGCACCCACACGCGAAAAAGGCAAGCAATTTTACTCGGAAGTTCCGATTATCGTTGAGGTAAAGGGGACATTATATCAGTTGATGATTTTTT
>JALTMC010000167.1 GCA_027005175.1 Myxococcales bacterium | reverse complement strand
TAAACACGGAGCTTACAGCTTTATTGAGAAGCCTGTGGAGCGAGAGCAGCTGCTTTTAAGTGTAGAGCAAAGCCTTGAAAAGCGTTGGCTCATCCGTCAGATGCGCAGCCTGGAAGAAGAGCGGTCGGGTCAGTATCAGATGGTTGGAAACACCCAAACGATGCAGACGATCTTTCGACAGATCGAACGTGTTGCTCCCACAGAAGGCTGGGTTTTGATCACTGGCGAAAGTGGGACAGGCAAAGAGCTTGTTGCCAGGGCCGTTCATGAATACAGCAAACGTTCTGGGCGGCCCTTTGTCAAAGTGAACTGTGCGGCCATTCCAGAAGAGCTTATTGAAAGTGAACTCTTTGGTCACGAGCGTGGAGCCTTTACCGGGGCGGTTCGCACTCGGCAAGGGGAGTTTGAGCGGGCGCATACAGGCACGATCTTTCTCGACGAGATCGGTGATATGTCTCCTCATGCACAGGCCAAAGTCCTTCGGGTACTCAATTCCGGTGAATTCTCTCGTGTTGGAGGGGATCGCACCTTGTTTGTGGATGTGCGTGTCGTCGCTGCGACCAACCGTGATCTGGAAGAAGATATCCGAAACGACCGGTTCCGAGAAGATCTCTACTTTCGCCTCAATGTTATTCCCATTGAAGTTCCACCCCTGCGCGATAGACGGGATGACATCCCACTTCTCATGGAGACCTTCTTGAGTCAGTATGCTCAGACTTATGGCTACAAACAGCAGATCGTAAAGCCTCGTGCGCAAAAACGATTAATGCAGTATTCGTGGCCTGGAAATGTACGGGAATTGAAAAACTTGGCGGAGCGTCTCGCGATTCTTGGCGGTCCCGTCATCGATGTGGAAGACCTACCAGCCCACCTTCAAGAAAAGCGTGCTCTTCTCGATATCAAAGCCATGGGGAACCGCACTCTCAAAGAAGTGCGTGAGGAAGTAGAGCGAAGTTATATCCTGCTCAAACTAAAAGAGCATCAATGGAATATCTCTCGTACTGCGGAGTCGCTCGGTATTGAACGCACCAACCTGCACAAAAAGATGAAGGTCTACCAACTCCAACGACCTGCAAACTAAAAAATATCCGATGTTGATGGCTTCTTTTGTTGTGAAAGTTTGGGGGGTTCCGAAGTCGAAACAAGAGAAGGAACAACGGGATCAAGGGGAAGGGAGTGACAGCGACGAGTGCAGTGCGTTCCGAAGTCGAAACAAGAGAAGGAACAACGGGATCAAGGGGAAGGGAGTGATAGCGACGAGCGCAGTGCGTTCCGAAGTCGAAACAAGAGAAGGATCAATAGTACTCCCCACAGAGAGGGGGGTGGGGGGCTTGCGCTGCATCCAAATCCTTTGGGATAGATACATTTGAGCTGACAGTTGCTGTTATCAGGTACGCAAGATAGATAGCGATGTTGTGGTGGACAGCTTTGTAGAATAGAGGCACTGTTTTGGTTGCCATTGCCTGTATTGTCTGGGCTTTGGGCAGGCAAGAGGCATGTCTTTCCATCTGTTGGACTCTCGGATAGTTTGTAACATTGTGCCCCGTCTGTGCATATGTCGTTTGGCAAACAGGGGCCTCCTGGTTTGCCGGCGGCTTGCGCATAAACGAGGCCGTTTGGGAAGACCAAATAGCCCAACAACACCAAACCTATCGACCAACCTAAGCCCATCCACCAACTGTGATCGTGTACTTGCATAGCTCTCGTCCTGGCCCCTTAACTGTCCAATTCCATTTCTGCACGTAGCGATTCGAGGAAGTCGTTGTTGGACATCTCCGTTGCTGGATCAAAGACCTCTTCACCGATATCGCTGAAGGAAGATAGATAGTCGAAAGCCATCTCGGGTTGGGCGGCACGGACACGATAGTCTTGCCCGTCGAAGAGTAAGAAGTCTCGACTCATATTGATGGCGCGGCATCTCATAATGTTGGTGGTCAATGGGTCGAGAGCACCGCCCAGCCGGTGTTGGCGGCGATCTACGATATCCATCAGGGTCTGCTCTGCTTCTGGCAACACATCGGAGCCTCCGAGAGCCAGGTAAAAGCCAACATCCCAACGGAAGAAGTCAGCCATTTCCTGCTCTTCTTCGACACTGCCAGGGGCCAGAATCTGAATCTGTAGAAGTTGGGAGTGAATGGTTCGGTACTCTCGAACACCAACTTGCCAGATAAAGGTGGCACGAACTGTGTAGCGGCCAGGCTCGGCAAAAGTGAATCCTGCTGAACCGAAGGTCAGATTGAGGTTGTCTGTTAGTGTCTCTCCTGGAGCCAACTCTTTCACATCAGACTGCTCTGTATCATAACAACGATGAACGATGGGGTGGAAGTCACTCGCAGAGTACTCCGTCTCTGCATCGGCTGTCTCAGAATTGTGTTGTACTTCCACTTGAAGAAAGCCAGACTTGGGATTCAACATAAACTTGGGTATACGCACAGTCTCGCTGGATTGATTCTTCAAAGAGACAGACAATAAGACAGGTTGCCCAAACTGAAAGTTCGCACCCGAGTTGGGGGTGTGTAAGCTGAGCCCAAAGTCTTCAGACGGTGTCTCTGGGATATAAGGGACATAGCCACCCGCTTCATTTTTCCAGTATGGAACCGTGTGAAAGGCCGCACCACCAGGAACAATATGATGCCATGGACCATGACGTAGGAAGTCCAACTCGTCCGAGTCAAATTTAAAGGCAAAGTCATCCCAGAACTGGTCTCTGTTGTTGCCTCCTTTGTATTTCCAATCGTAGTTCATGAATGATGTGGAGTCAGCCCGGCCCACAGGCAACTCAAATCGATGTGCGAGGTTGAGCGCATGACCCAACTCATGCACTGTGGTCTGGATGATCTTTCTCTGCCAGTCCCAACGCTCTCGAATGGGCTTCTGAAACACAGCGACACCTTGGCGCGGCAGTTGGTTGAGATCACGTTTGCCGGAGTCGAACATGATCCCAAGCAGACCACGCATCTTGGCTTCTTGAAGGAGTAACAGGTGAAGGTTCCAGTCCGGACGATCTATGGGCTCTTGGGCAAATTGACGCATCAATCCATGAAGTTGTGCTTCATCCCACTTTCCTTTGGGATGGTGCGGGATGTTGTCGCGCTTGCCAACATAACGGATGGCAAAACCCGCTTCTTTAAAACAACTCTCTACCGTTTTGGTGTCGTCCTTGTATTCCCAAGAGGGCAAGCCGTCTGTGTCAACCTCCATTTCCAACTCAAGGCCCAGCTCGCGCATCTCTGGACCCTGGAATGTTCCACTCCAACTCCAGGTTTGCTCTCGACTCCAGTTGCCCAAAGGCTCCGCCAGGGAGAGGGTGCAGCTGATCGTGCCATCGCCACTCTCGGAGCATTGAAGATCTCCCGTGCCACGCAGAGCTTGTGGACCCTCCAGGATCACTGCTACCTTGGTGACTTGACGCGAGAGTTCGGCACCGGGGTTACTTCGAAACGAAGACTGGAAGACAGGATCACCTGTGGATTGCGTGAAAATATCACCGCTGAGAATTCCTGAACCGTCGAGATCAATACGTAGAGCGACCTGTTGCCCATCTCCCTGAAGGGTATAGCGGCCATCATTAGGAAGGGTCTTCCCTGTTCCTGTGTTGCCCTCTGGCTGGCCCTTTCCCCCGCTTGTTGTATCGGGATTTGCCGGAGATACTGTGGCTTCTTTTGGTTTTGTGACCTGCTCAAGCAAGGAGAGTGCTTCATCAACATAGGCTTCCGATTGTCGGAGTTGAGCCTCCACCTCGGTTGCGCCGGAAGCACCGTCTGTTTTGTGACGACGCTTTTCCCAAGACAAAAGTAACTTTGCAAGTTTTAGGTAGGATTGAGCCGTTTTAAGCATTTCATCTTCTCCAGTGCGAACGGAGTAGGGACACAAGTCTCCATCCGAAAGATTCTGAATAGTTTAGGGAATCCAAGGTCTGCTCTCAATGGTCGCCCACAGGCTTGGAATATCCTTGATTGATCTCCATGATCCATCGTAATACTATAGTGCGAACTGAATCACGCCGTCCAGATGCAGGACTTGCTTGATGCATGATTCTTTGATTGGTCTCTGATTTAAATGGATTGGGAGAATGGAATGACACTGACTGATTCAACGCGTAGAAAGATCGTTATTCTTGGAGGCGGCGTGGCAGGAATGGCTGTCTTTACGAAGCTTCATAAGGTTCTGCGCTATCCGCATGTCACCTTGGTCGAGGCTTCGACGACCTGCCAATATCCCCCATTCCTGCCACTGGTCGGAGTGGGTGCTGTGCGACCTGAAGAAGCAGAGCGTGAGATTGCCAACTTTCTCCCAAGCACTTCATCTTGGGTGCGTGATCAGGTGAAAAAGATCGACACCAAGACTCACACGGTTGTGACGGAAGGAGGACGGGAGATCCCCTTCGAGTTTTTGGTTGTCTGTCCCAGTTTGATTCACAATCCAAAGGATGTGAAGGGTATGGATGATCTGATCGCAGAGGGTCATGTTCATAGCACTCATGATCTGGCATCAGCCCAGCGTACGTACAAAGCTTTGGATGGGTTTTCAGGAGGTGCTGTTGTCGTCGCCACTCATGCCATGGGAATTCGTGATGATTTCTCCCAGACGATGTTGCATCTGATCGATGACTTCTTGCGTGATCGTGGTTTGCATACCAAGTCAACGTTGATCTTTGCGACAGCAGGTGAGCAACTCTTTCCTCAGGACGAGATCCACAAGACGTTGGCAGAGCTTGCATCCAGCAAAGGTATAGAAGTGATGCTGGCACACAAACTTCAATCTGTAGACCCCGAGGCCAAAGAGGTGACGTTTGCCCCTCTGGATGAAAAAGGCAAGCCCAAAAAAGACGAGACCGTGACACTTCCTTACGATCTGCTGCATTTTACGCCAGAGATGGTGCCACCCAAAGTGATCTCTGGAAGCCGAATGGTTGCACGACGAGGTGATTTCAAGGGTTGGCTCAATGTTGATCCCCACACCTTGCAAGGTAAGGAGCCAAACATCTTTGGATTGGGCTCGATCACGAACTTACCCATCCCATCCTCGATGGAAGCGATTGAAGCTCAAGCCTCTGTTTTGGTCCACAATCTCGTCGCTACCCTACAAGGACGTGGCCCCTATACCTTCGAAACCTACGATGGGCACACTTCGTTGCCGTTGCTTCTCGGTCACAACGAGGTGCTTAAAGCTGGCTTGACCTATCATGAAACACCCGACAAGAAGGGCAATCCAGAGGTAGACGGTATGTCGCTTACCGAGCCTCCCAGCCAAAGCGGACTCCTCTGGCTCTTCTTCCGCCACATCGCTCCCCGACTTTTCTGGCGACGCCGTCTGAAACGACGGTAACTCTCTCTTCTTTTCCCGTTTGATATTCTATTTTGCCAGGGAGGGCCATGGGCAGGTCTTGGGTGGTGATTTGAGTGGATTGTAGAGGTTGACCGATTGATAGCCTGCATTCATAAGGGTGCGAAACGCGGGCTGGTTGAGCTTGGTGAGTGCGCGAGTCGCCTCGATCAAGCTGCAAATCGCTTCGGTCTGGGCTGCGATATGACCCTTCATCTTTTGTTGTACTGCATTGAGCAAGGTCGATTCTGTTGCGCGGCGATGTTGTCGTCGGTATTTGCGGAACCATCGTTTGGATTGACGGCGATAGCTCTTCCAATATCGCATATACTTTTTGACAAGGCTCTGCAACAAAGGAATGACTTGTTGTCCGCCGAGCTCTCCAAGGGTTTTTATATAGTTGGACGCAGGAGGGTAGGGGGACCGTTTGATTGCAGTGATATACAGTTGGAGGTTCTTTTGATCTCCTAGTTTGAGCAGTGTTTGAATGGCCGTTAAAATGACATCATTGAGGGGATCATTGAGTAGTTTTCGCACTTCGGGGATGGCACTTTTATCGTTTTGTACCACAATCCCTCGGAGTGCTTCGATGCGAATCGTGGCGGCTTGGTCTTTGAGCATGAGCAGCAGTTGCTTCACTGCCTTTGGGGAGTTGGTGTAACGAAGTGCGCGGGTTGCATTGAGTCGAAACGCTTCGTCTTTGGAGTTGCAGAATGGTTGAATCTCTTGAAAACCGGATTCACCCGTTCTGCCGAGTGCCTGTAATGTGGAGAGCACAAGGATACGGTTTGGATTTTTTAAGAAAGGTTTGAGGATGGGGACTGCCAGTGAGCCGGAGTGACCCAGCGCAAACAAAGCTGTAATACGAATCGATAGGTCGGTTCCTGTCTCCGCATATTGTTTGAGAAGCTGGCGACCTTCAGGACCCACTTGTTTGGCGATCTTTCCCAGTACTTTCTGAAATTGAAGTCGGTAAGGGACCGCGATCTGTCTCCACAACGTAAAGACACCCTGGATCGTCGACAGTGTTCCGAGGTTCTGAAGTTGTTTCACCAGTGTTTTTCCCCTTTCATCGGGTGGGTTGTCGATGAGCTGGGCGAGAGTGCTCCAGGTGGTGTTATCATTGGTTGCTGCGATCAAGGCTGTTCTCGCACCTTGACGGCTTTTGGGGAGAGCAAATGCCTTAATCAAAGGAACCCAGGCCATTCGTCCAAAGCGACCGAGTACTGTGGCCACCCGGTTGCGTCGTGTGATCTTGAGAAAGGATAGCTCTCGTATCAGATAGGGAAGTGATTGTTTTTTGATCTTCACCAATCCATCGGCTGCTGCGGAGCGAACATCGATGTGGTTGTCCATCAAAGCATCGACCATGCGGGGCACTGCGACTTGTGCGTGGAGTTCGGAGAGGGAGCGAACTGCGGCCGCTCGCACGGAAGGTTGTGGGTCTTTCAAGGCCAGGATCAGGTCGCGCTTCGCGCGTGAGTCTCCCAGTCGCCCCAATGTTGCAGCTGCGGTCATACGAACGTCAACGTCTTTGTCACTTTTGAGCGCGTCACGAACTTCTTGCAGAGCACTTTGAGCACGCAATTGACCGAGAGAGCGAACGGCCTCCCGTCGCATTTGTGAGTTACTTTCATGCATCAACACCAGCCGGAGTGTGTTGATG
>JALTMC010000166.1 GCA_027005175.1 Myxococcales bacterium | reverse complement strand
GGTTTGTGTAGCTTGTTTGTTGGGGGATGTGAAAGAGTCGGTCTTTGTGGGAGGAGTGGTGGGTTCTGTTTGTGTTTCGTTCTGAAGGTTTTGGAGATCATCTTGTGTTTCCAGTGGGTATTCTTCTGTTGCGATGGAGGCGAGGTCTTCAGGCGAGATGCCGTGCAATGATACGGTTTGGCCTTGGGGCAACCAGAGCCATTGTCGTCGGATGGTGGCCCTGGGTATTTCGGGCTGGAAGGATATCGAGAACACAGCCCGTCCGCATCGTATGATCGATTCTTTGGGCAAGTCGCAGGGGGTGTGTAGAGTTTGCCATCGACCCATCCGCCACAAGGCTATCTCTGACAAAGTCAGAGGTGCTGACTGCTCTCCATGTTGGTCATCGATATGGAGGTGAGGTTCGATACGCAATCGACGGAACAACAGATGCAGGGTGACGTGAGGGCCAGGGGTGTCGCTGCTGTACCCGAAGTCCGATGTGGTTGTTGTGGTTGGGGGGAACCAGCCCAGGCGCATGATTGGGTGTTTTGTGTCTATATTTGGAGCGGTTGTTAATGACGAGTGTATGACCTCTGTTGGTGCAGAGAGCACGGGCTGAGGGGACTGAGAGAGGGAGTCCTCTGCGGGTGCGTCAAAGAAAAAGGAGCTACCTTCTGAATCGTCGGGTTCATCGAAGAAAAAGGAGCTACCTTCGGAGTTACTTCTCTCGTAGGCTCCCGCTTCGTTTGAGGAGGGCTTAGTGGGGGTGGGGAATGTGGTGTTGGGAAAGAGGAAGCCGCTATGACTTGTCTCTGTGTGGTCAAACCATAGAAGACGATCACAATGAGGTGGTCGTTGCAACGCGGGATGGGAACTTTTTTCTTGTTGAAAATCGACGAGGGCTGCGCGAGTTCCATCGGGTAAGGGGATAGGTCCAAAGGTTCTTTTTGGATCGTCTCCTTTCTCTTTGGTTTGGAAGTGAGGAGGGCAGACCGATCGTTGCAATGCGATCTTTGCGTTGCTTGCAATGCTGTGCAGGTGGATACAGCCCACACGATTGGATTGTCCCACAACCACGGGACGTGCAGGGTCGCGCTGGTGACCCAACAAATACCCCAACAACTCAAAACGGATACCGTCATCTTGTGGAAACAAGGCACACACGGTGAGGTGGTTGATATGGAAGTACAGAGGTTGCTCTATTGTATGTTGCGAGGCTGTGTGAATGGGTTGGTCCATCAGGACGATATGATAGGGGCTTCCTTTGGCTGGGGCCGGGATATCGAGAATGAGTTGATTGGCTTCGCGAAGCAACCGGGCCGCAAAGCGAGGCAGATAGCCAAACAGGCTGATCTTTGCGGTGCTTTGTTCTTCTTCCACAGGCAAGCTAAACAGAGCCTCACCTTGGGAGAGAGCGGTCTCTGCATATACCGACTCTGCGTCGTATCGACCGATATGAATGACATCGAGATGTGTTTGTTCACCTGCTGTATCAGGAAGCATTGCAAAGCCATTCGAGGTTGAGGAAAATGGGATGAAAAATGTGGGTGTCTTTTGCAATGTGAGCCACGCCGGAACGCGCTCAGGGGTTGGATACAGGTCAGGGCTTTGCCGCAGATGATATTGCAGAGACAAGTCGTCGATCTGAAGATGAGAGGATGGTCGCAAAAACCCTCGATCCCATTGTGTTGGGGCTCGGTTGTGTAAGAGCAAGGGCTGTGGCATGGCATCGTCAGGGATCGAGGTGGTTGTGATTTGTGTGAGCAGGTGCATGGGGGTTGATGTGTCAAAAGGATAGGGTGCTGCGGCTAGATCCTGACGTAGCCGCTGTTGTAATGTCTCTTGTGAGGAGTCTTGTCGTAGGCCAACAATTCCCTCTCCTCGGTAGCAGAGACTGAGTCCCGGTGTATAGATCTGGAACAAGGGCTGGTCGTGTGGATGGGAGGGGATGGGATCGACGATCGACAGTGTCGCTGACTCTGCGGGACCACCAATGGTTATAGGTGTGAGTGCGCTGTGAAAGACGCCGCGTAGGGAGAGAAGTATCTCTGCATGTGGGGTCGCCTGAAGGTCGTGATCTGCGGTGCTGATCTCAAAGAGATACGGCTCACAGCGAAATAAGATCCTGCCAGATGTTGGGAGATCTACCTGCAAAGTGCCACTGTCTCCTGGGCTTTCTTGGTGTTGCAATACGCCTTCACCAGAGGGTTTCCAAGTCCACAAGGAACAAGATCCTTGAAGGGGGATCACTGTGAGTGTTTGGTCTTGGAGTGTGAGGCCAAAGGGTAGATCGTGAGACCAGCGCAAGGAGGGAGGCAACAGCAGGTCAGCTTGGGTGACATCACTGCCAACCAACAAGGTGTGGGCTGGGATGTCTTGGCCTTCCGGCGTGGTTCGGTCATAATCGGGAGCGAGCATCGGCTCCGCTTCGCCACCTTGCTCAATGAACTGAGAGCCTTCGTACCAATATCCCAAACGTCCCTGGTTTCGGACAAGTGCGTATCGAGAGCGACCGTAAATGGAGGCACACTCTAACAACAGAGGTAACTCTGGCAAGCTGGGGTGTTGTGTGACCTGTCTTGTGTTCGTATCGTGGATCTGCCAGGCCATAAAGGTGAGATTCTGTCGTCGGTAAGGGTGGCCATAGCGCAGCGGAGTCGAGAGCTTTTCTGCACGCTCTTCCTGAATTAACAGTGCTGGATATGTGTGATTCACCGGATATTGTGGCAATGACAGTGTTACTGCTGTCGGTCGTAGCTCTGGGAACAAACGGACTTGTGGGATCTGACGGTTTGCTGGAGGAGGTGGGCGAAGGGTTGTGGTGTCTCCACATAAGATCTGAAGAGTTTGACTGCCTGAAGATGGACGCTTCAACAAATAACCGACAAGTTGCAAGGAGAGGCGTGATGCTTGTTTGGCCTTGTCGATGCGATAGCGAAGTAGAGCCCGGTCAATGAGAATCCAGCCGTAGGTTTGTTCTTCTGTCAGAAGCGCACCCTGTGCTTCCTGGTACGATTCCACGGGAAGTCTCAAACCATTGAGCATCACCGCCGTATTATGGCGGTGCCGGTACAGGCGAAATCCATCAGCAGTGGGGCGGATCTGTGCCATCTCATTTTGTGAGCCAAATCCCAGACCAAAAGCCAGACAGGGACCTCCTGACGGGTTGCGTTCACGGGGTTGTTCGATCCATGTGTCTTGATGACCACAACTTAACCACAGAGAGCGGATATCGCGTTGTGATGTTTGGGGGGAGCCTGAAGATGGGTGAGCTGGGAACAGAGCCTGCATCCAAGAGTTTCCTCGGTGCAACAAGTCCAGGCGTCGAGGTTGGGGTGGAGCCCAAAGCAGCAAGTCCCAGGTTTCAGGAGGTTCTCCAGGGTCTGCATTCATGGTAAGAGGTCCGAGCAATTGAAGTCGATAGCCTTCTATCGAAAGTTCGGCTCCCGCAGGGATACCTGTTGTCTTTTTGGCAGGGAGCAACCGGCAGCTCTCGTCCAAGTTGAGCAAGCGGATGGTTTGCAAAGGCATTTTAGGATGGTTATGGCAGAGCGAAAGTTCAGCAGGGAGCAGTGCCTGTGTTGTCGGTTCTGTTTTCTGATCTGTGAACTGTGGGGTTGCTACGGTGTTTTGCTGTTCCTTTGTGGTGGAAGCAGGAGAATATTCCACCCATAGTGATAGTTCATCACCTTCACTGAGTTCTTCAAGTGCGACTTGTTGGCTGGCAAAGCGTGGCAGATACCGAAAAAAGAGACGATGCTCCGCGATATTGGCCAGAGGTATTCGCAGGGTTGTACCTGTACTTCCAGACAACGCAAGCGTGAGTGAGTTGAGGTCGAATTCGGCGGTCTCTTCTTCCGGTTGAGACATCAAAAAAGTCAGTTCCCATTCGCGTTGGAGTTGGCTTTTGGGTAGGGCAGCGGGGCCTTCGTATTGAAGGGAGGTGGCCTGTCGTACCTTTGTGGTACAGGCAAAGTTGGGAGGAAACGACAACCCATATCTGTTTGTTCCATGTGGGATGCATCGAAGCTCTTGTTGAGGCAACAAGCCATCCCAAGCTTCACATACGCCCTGAAATACCATTCTCCCATTAGCAGAGAGCTGACCTCCGGACAGGATGATTCGATGGTTTCCCGGTTCGAACTGTAATTCGATGCTGGCTTTCTGTATGGCACCTTCAACTTGGGCTGTAAGGTGTAGAAGATCTCGTTGTCTTTGTAAGAGATCTTGGTGCAGCACGAGAGTCACCGAAGATAGGGTTGGCGCAGTGGGTTGTACATCGGAAGGTACGATCAACAGACGACAACGCAGGGTTTCCTTGGGGCTTCCATCGCGAAGGCCCTGGTAGAAATCGATAGCTTCTCCCACTTCAAAAGACTGTCCTTCTTTGAGGAGAAAGTCACCTCCTTCAGGCAAGCCGATGGCGGGTAGGTCTTCGATGGATACCCTCCATGTACCTGCTTCTACAGCAAACCCAAAGTTCCAGCCAAGGTATTTGAGATCGCGTTGCATCTCTTTGGGTAGTTGATTCCATACGGCGTTGGCTTGATAGCACTTGGCGATGTCGGAGCCTTTGGTTATGCCGAGGATAGAACGCTCCACGGCGAGTCGTCGTTGAGCCCCCTGGTTGTTGACTTGTCCTAGATCTACGGCTCCTACGGTCTGTCGGTCCAGGTAAAAATAGCAACGCAAGGATTGGAGCTGGTCACTGACGAGTTGAAAGAAAAAGTTGCGCGGTTCAGGCAGCAGGGTTTCCTGGTCATCTTCGATAAATTGCAAGGACAGTGGTAGCTTCACTCCATGAAGGAGAGGCTGGAAATACTCGCTTAAGTAGACAAAGTGAGACTGCCAAGCGGGTGTATTCAGGGTGCTTGCACGAAAGGTGATCTGGATCTCGGGGGGTGGAGTCAGACTTACATGTTGTGCGACACCTGATGTTGTGATGTAATGCTCCCAACATTGATGAAGTAAGTGTGTAAAACTTTCGGGGCTGTCGAACATACCACCCCCTTGACGAGCATGGTCTAACCAACCCGGCCACTGCTCAGGATATAACCTCGACATGAATACCCATCTCTCCTTTGATAGACAGTTGCGGTGTCTGAGCATAGATTATAGGGTGTCTGTTGCTCATCAGCAATTGCAACACAAAAAAATTATGACCCTGTGGTTCATTGTGCTATCCTTAGCAGATGGCGCGGAATGTGGTTCTTTTTCTCACGAGTATTTCTACTCTAAGGTGCTGTTTTGATAGTGCTTTTTAAGCAAGTGCGAGTGTGCCAAAAGCCTCGCATTTTTCGTTACAATCGGTTCAACGTATGGGGATGGTGTTTGTTGTGGGTTTGTCTTGCATGGAGCGGCCTGGAGCAAGAGCCTCTGGCTCTCGCAGAGTCATACCAATGCACTGGTCGTCTGAGAAGGACCAGAGCGCGACGGATCTCTTGTCGAAAGACATCGTGGCAATCGTGCCGGGCTGGATCGGTGATTTACCATCCGGGATGCGCTTTGGCCTGCCGTCAGAAGTGCAAGACGTTGCGAGCCAAACAACGGAAGAGCTGTCAGGGGGAAGTCAAGCGGGCTCCTCTTTGTTCTCGTTTGGCCAAACGATGGCGTCAACGCTGTGCAGAGATCTCTCGCAAGGCTCAACAGATCTGTCATCGAAAAGCGGACGTCTTGCCTTGCCGAGACACCTTTCATCAGTGGCGCAAGGACTGTACAACGAAGCAAAAGACATACAGTAAACGATGTAGAGTCACTCACAAGCGTCGCTTGCGCTCTTGCTCTCGTTTGAAGCGTGCTTTGCGATTAAGACAAGAACGGATTTGCAAACGAGCCTTTGAGCGGTGTCGCAAACGTTGTGTTCCCATGCGATGGCCCTGTCGTAAACGTTGCTTCTTTCGTCGCCATCGTTGTGTAAAGATCGGTCGTCGCAAAGTCTCTTTGTGTCGTCAGGTCGCGATGCGGCTGTTGGGAGAGTGTGAGATCAAAGCGGATCAAAAACAAACACTGTGTACGCAGAAGGGCGAAAATAAGATGTATGCCTGTATGCGGAGGCTTCGTCGCAAACGGATTGTGTGCATGATTGGTGTGGGAAAACGCTATACACAGTGCATCCAAAAATCGGGTGATATACAGTTGCAGTGTTGGTTTCGTAAAATGGGGCGGGAGTACCTTTGCTCTGGTACTGCCTTGCAAGATTGTCAAAACGATCTTCGTCAAACAGTACCTCGTTGTTTGCGTCAATGCCCACGTTGTCGTGTTTCGACAGCAATGCCTTAAGGCGGTTTGTGATGAATCATACAAGGCGTCGGCTAGAACGTGTCCAAGTTGTGTACAAAAAAAGCGCAAGCGAGCTGTATGTTAAGAAGCATCGTGATCCGCGAGTTACAGACCTCATTGAGCGAGGTGATCCGTCGGTGCAGTGGATGCTTCAGGCCCACGCTGAAAATCAAGAAGCACTACAACTTGTTAAGGGTGCTCTCAAGGCGAGAGGCGTTCAGGTCCGATGGAGTTATCGCGCCAAGAAAGAGGGCTGCAAAGGTGTTGACCTCGTCCTGGCCGTTGGTGGGGATGGAACACTCTTGGAGGCCGCCCGGATGGTCTTTGACGACACTCCTTTGATGGGAATTCATTCCACACCGACTGCCAGTGTGGGTTATCTCTGTGCAGGCCATTCCCAACAGATCGACATGTTGTTGGATCAGTTCCTTGATCGAACCATCTCCGAATCTTTTGTGACCCGGCTTGATGTCCATTGCAATGGCCATGTTGTTGGACCGCCAGTTCTCAATGACATCCTATATGCCAGCCCCTCGCCTGCGGCAACGGCTCGCTATCATCTGTCTTGGAATGGCTTCTCGGAAGAACATCGCTCCAGCGGTGTTTGGATTGCCACTCCCGTTGGCTCCACTGCGGCTGTTCTATCAGCAGGGGGGCAGCGGCTCGATCCCGAGAGCACTCAACTTCAATTCAGAGTTCGAGAGTTATACCAGCCTCAAGGTCATATCAGATGTGAAATGGTAGGGG
>JALTMC010000165.1 GCA_027005175.1 Myxococcales bacterium | reverse complement strand
ATGCAGTTCAAGCCATTTTTTCTGATTGTGCGTCCAGGAACCACTGTTAAGTTTTTGAACAGTGACAGTGTTCGTCACAATGTTTTTAGCCCAGACAACGAGAAGTACAACTTAGGTACTTTCGGAAACGGAAAGCATAAAAACTACACCTTTAACAAGTGTAAGAAGGTGCTTTGCTCGTACGTTCAGCTTTGTAATGTTCATGCTGAAATGGAAGCTTATGTCGTTGTTCTACGTTCCAAAAAGTATGCAAAAACGAACCGTCGTGGAGCTTTCAAACTGACCAATGTACCTCCCGGAAAGTACACCTTAACAACCTGGAGTCCAAAGCTTCGAAGTAAGTCTATTCAGGTCGTTGTAAAAAAAGGGAAGACAACGAAAGTTAAATTTCGACTTCGCAAAAAATAGAGATGGGTATGAATGCCATGCGTCTGATATTCGGTTGGTTTCTTGGTGCCGTACTGCTTTGGCCACTTTGTGCGTTTGGGAAGCCCAACGGCAAGATGTTGTACCAACAACTCTGTGCGAGCTGCCACGGAAAAAGTGGGCAAGGGAATGGACCCCTTGCTGCTTCTCTTATTCCTCGTCCTCTGAATTTTGTGAAGGCTCGTTACAAGTTGCGCTCCACACCTTTTGGCCAGCTACCAACAGACCAGGATATCTACCGGACTATTAGTGTTGGCGTTCCGGGAACAAGTATGCCCCCTTGGAAGGGGGCTCTTTCTTCCGCAAAGATCTGGGCTCTTGTGACTTATCTTAAGTCGCTCTCTCCTCGTTTTGGGAAAGAGCAGAGAGTCCCATTCTCGGTCCCTAAGTCTCCGGGGGATCGAGTTCGAGGTAAAGCTTTGTTTACCCAAGCAAAGTGTTTTATGTGTCACGGTTATACCGGACGGGGTGATGGTGAGATCCTGACCACTCTCAATTATGAGTGGGGGCATATTCACAAAGCTCCTGATTTTACGAACCGAGCTTCGTTTAAGGGGGGCTCGTCCCCTCAAGCTATTTTCTTTCGAATCTCTGGTGGTCTCCATGACACCCCAATGGGTGGCTATCAAAAGCTTCTCCGTTCTCAAGAACGTTGGGACTTGGCGCACTATATCTCGGCCCTTTCGAAGGGTTCGAGGAAGAAGCCTTCCCCAACTCCTTATCGGCTCAATGCTCCGTTTCAAAAAAAGATACCCTCTCTTTCTCACGATTCTCTTTGGGGGAAGCTACCTGCGCTAGAGGTAAAGTTAGTGGGACAAACAGTAGGTCTTCCAAAAAAAACAGAGCTCCCTCCATACCGGGATAAAGTTGCACAGTTTCGAGCCATCTGGAGCAAGACAGAGGTCGCTTTGTGGATTCGTTGGCCTGATCCAACGGGGCCAAGTCATCCTTTTCTAGACTCTTTACAGCTTCAACGTCTTGCACATCGACGAGGCCGCTTTAACACTCTTCCCAAGAAACCATTTGCTTCTCACACAACACTGGCAGGGTTGTATGGTTCTGCTCATGAGCCGCTTCGGGTTTGGAGATGGCAGTCTTCTTTGGGATTGGAGTCCTGGACCTCACGCGGGTTTCAGAAAATCCAATCGTCTACTCCAACGTTTCAGGCCAACGCTGTTTGGCGAGAGGGCTCTTGGACCGTTTTGTTACGTCGCAAGCGAGAGCCACGGCTAGGTATTTCAACTCATCATTGGCTGCCTATTCTTCTCTCTGTTCGAGATGGTGCAAACGGTGAACAGGGTGCGATTCGCTCGAACTCTCCTTGGATCTATCTACGCTTGAAACCATCTTCTCTCCTCAGAAAAAAAGGAGTGAGCACAAATCATGCAACACAGAATGCTTTTAAGAAGGTGACTCACCGCAGAGGGCGTTCCGGCTCAGCGACTCATCAAAGCCCAAGAGAGAAGGTTGTTCATCGCAGAAAACATTCAGGCTCAGATGCTCATCAAAGCTCAAGAATGGAGGGGGGGGCAGCATCTCTTTGGGATAGATTTCTTGCTCTTCTCTCGATTGTATTGGGTGCCGTTGTTTTGTTTCGAGAGCAGGAGTTGTGGAGTGGAGAGGCTTTAAAATGAAATTCAAATCCATAGTACGCTGGAGTCTTTCGATTGTTTTGGCTGTAGGGATAGTCAATATCGCCACCTCTGGCCCTCTGAAAAAAGAGCGTCCATTTGATCCTTACCAGCGTGCAAAAAACGGTCCTCCTTTGACTCATATCATGAACAAAGTGAATCGTGGATGGCTCTTTGGGAAGCTCAAACAACCTCGACATCATGCTATGGCTGTGATGCCAAAGTTCTTATTTTCTGATTCAGAAGTCATCGCGATGATGGCCTATTTTAAAAGTATTGCCGGAAAAAAAGGCAAGGCCCTTTCGTGGCCAGCATGGGTCAGTAAGAAAGAAGACGATATGACGGACCCTGAGGCTGATGCCCTAGAGAAGCTCATGCAACTTGGGAAAAATATTTGGGGTAAGGCACGTTGTACGATCTGTCATTCTGTGAATGGTCCACGTAACACAACCATTGGAGGGTATGTCGATCTTCGTGTTGGTGGTCGGAATCTCAGTCAGGTTGGAAGCAAGGTTAAGCGTCGCTGGTTGTATTCTTGGCTCAAAGACCCCAAGAATTACTATCCCGAAAGTCTAATGCCTCGCTTTCGCTTAACGGAAAAAGAGCTTCGAGGTCTTGTTGAGTATCTTTTGCGAGGTGAGCCTTTTAGTTCGAAGCGCACCCTTAAGCCTCCAAAAAATCTTTCAAAAACGGCATGGAGTTCACCGAAATTGATCTCTTATGGAAAACTTCTGCTTGAGCGGGCAAGGTGTGTGACCTGTCATGAGATTCAGGGGCTAACACGGGTTCTTCCACGAGTAAAGCGAACCTTTCAACATAAGAAAGGCTCTTTTAACTATCTCATTCGAGATATGCGTTGTTTGACTTGCCATCCTTATGGCAAACAAGGTGGAACCTATGCCCCTGACTTGGCAACAGTTGGGAGCCGCCTCAAGGGTAAGTGGATCGCTACATTCCTTCATAAAATAGATATGCTGCGTCCGTTGTCGCAACAAATGCCCGATCTGCTTATGAGCAAGGTGGAAGCTCAAACTCTTGCTCGCTCTTTGTCTCTGTTGTACCGCAGCACAAAGATCCCCCAGAAGATACCTGGTGGAGCGATCACATCTCAAGAAGTGAAGCAGGGACGCAAGCTCTTTTATGCCAAAGGTTGCCTTGCTTGTCACAATGTGGGGGAAGGTGCGGGAGGTGCTGTTGGACCGGGGTTACAGACTGTTGGCGATCGACTGCATGCAGGCTATATCTGGTATCATTTACGAAACCCTCATGCGATTCACCCACACTCTCCTGAGCCGAATTATCACTTGACAAAGAAGGAGGCTAGAGTTTTGGCAGCCTACCTTTCTACGAAACGAAAGAAACGGTGAGTCTCATGAGTCGCCACACACTACGACTGTCCATTCTGTTTGTCTTGTCCTGTTGGTGGGGTCATAGCTCACCTGCATTGGGACAAGAAGTATTTAACCGCCGTCAACAACAAGTTGCTGCCAGTCTCTCTCATCCTCAAGGTGTATACCGGCACTACTGTGCCCATTGTCATGGAGGGAATGCACAGGGTCGAGGGCGACTTTGGGTGGAAGAACTCTCTCCAAAGCCAACGAATTTACGAAAACTGGCTCAACAAAAAAAGAAGCAATATTTTGTTGAGGCGATCAGTCATGGATCAAGCTTCCATCGCAAGACAAGTTATTGTCCTCCTTGGAAGTATACTCTCTCGAAGTCTACCATAGAGCGGCTGGCTTTTTATCTTCAGTCTTTTTCCAAAAAAGGTAAAAAGAAACCAAAAGCAAACCCTGTACGAAAGAGCCCATCATCGAGCAAAAAGCCCGTGAAGAAACAAGCAAAGAAGCAAACCAAACAAGCAAAGAAGCAAACCAAACAAGCAAAGAAGCAAGCAACCGTAGAGAAGGTTGTTTCTTTGGGACACTCCAAAATGAAGAACGGAGGCAAAGGTAAAACAGCGGGGCCATGGGCTCTTTATAGTCTTATCTTCCTTGAGTTCGGTGCTCTTCTTGGTTTGTTTTTTTTCGCAAGGAGAAAAACTGCGTAGGGTGCTTCTCGTCGTTGAACATGTGCCAGGGGATTTTTGAGATGATACCCAAATGATAGGTCAAGATATTTCATAAAATTGAAATACCTTGGCCTATCTTGCATTGCTTCACGCCTCTTTTTTTGAGCGGGAACAGAGTGATAGGAGAACGAGGATGCCTCATCGTTTCTTTCTTTTCAATCGAGGATGCCTCGTCGTTTGATATGAGCGAGGGCTTCTGGAACGTCTAATTCTCGGGTCGAACTTCCTGTCCGCACATAATAATGGGATGAACTTCCTTGCTTGAGATAAACAGGAGTGGGTGACGGCTCCACTAACACTCGGCAAACATCTTTGTTGTTGATGGAGTGAAATAGAACATGGATTAATGTACACGAATCTCCTCCAAGTCGCTCTCGTATCATTCCCATGAGCATCTGTTCAAATCCATCTGCATCTTTTCGCTTTAACGTTGAAAAGTCGAGTTCTAAGCCAAGAATGGCTCCCGTGTCATCCACTCCAATGAGCAAGCTCCCACCGCTGTTGTTGAGAAATCCAGCGATGGTCTTTATGATGACCATCTCAAGAGCTTTGTTTTTCTTACTTTGACGGTAGTCCCATCGCATCGACGATTTAAATTCAACGTTGGGTCCTTCGCCTGCTTCTATCAACGAAGCGAGAGTACGGTTCAGCTCTTGTTCTAATTGCGTGACTTGTTTTTGTTGCGAAAGAATGACTTTGTAATAGAGACCTGAGCCTAAACCAGGAAGTGCCCCTAGCAACGCAAACATTCCTGTCATGGGCAGCATCTTTGGGTGGAAAGCCATCAACATACGAGAGGATACAAAAGTCCAGAGGCTGTTGTGGAGCACAGAGCTTGGATGAAACTCAAACCAATAGATCACCATGGTAAGTGGATGCAGGATTAATACTCCAAAGAGTATGCCTGCAAGTATATGTAGACCCATCACTTTCCTGGTTCCGGGTAAGTTGTTCATCAGAAAAAAACCTCTTGTGTTGTGGGCGTGGAAACCCCTTCCCGATCGTGGGTCCAGCAAAATTTACAGGACGAAGGACGGATGGGGCAGGGGTCGTTGACTCTTTCGGTTGGAACATAGCATGGAGTGTTGTTTTTCAGAGCTCTTTGTTTTCGAAGAGGCTCTCACAAAGAGCCTCTTCGCCTATAATGGCTACAAGCGTTGATGGTGGATAGGATTCGATGTGGAAGATGAAACTCTGGTTACGGGCTTCTTAACCAACACCAGGAGTGCCAAGTCGTGTTAGGAGGCGGTGTGAGAACTTCCTCCTAGGTTGTAGAAGGCGGCTATGCTTGCGCCAGTAAGCCAACTAAGAATAAATATCTCGATGATTCCTAAAATCATCTCCCACCACGACATCTTCACTCGAAGGATAGAGGTGACATCAACTCCATGAAGCAGACTATTGAAAAAGAAAATCGCAGTTTGTTTGTTGACTGTTGACATCACAAGGACACATCCAATGTAGAGAATGGCTCCTGTGATCCCGAAAGCCAGCCCAAGCTTCTTAACGTTAATGTGACTCATGCTTTTTTCCTTTCGAACTGTGACTGTGGTTGTGGTTGTGCCCGCCAAGCATCATTAAATGACATGCGAACATAAGTATAATAAACACAACCAGTGTTTCTTGGCTACGAATGCCAAAGACGGGTAGAAGGAAGATGAGTAGAAGTGGCAAAGTACAACCAATGAGCATCCAAAGAAAGTGACGGTTCATTGTATGGCTCCTATCCTTCTTCTAAAATTTTCTTTCGCTCACGATACTCTTCCGTGGTGATCTCTCCTGAAGCATATTTTTGTTGCAGGATGTCCAAAGCCTTGTTCTTGCCACTTCGCGGGTTTTCGCTTTCTCGATCCGAAGTGAAAATAAAACTGATAAATGCTGCACAGATGATGATCCAAAAGAGCCACCAGAAGAGGTGCATTCCCCAATAGTGATTGCCTGCATGCCACATGACGAACTCCTTTCTCTTGTTGTTGTGGAGGAAGATAGAGCCCTCCCCCATAGCAAGATATATGCCGGAAGTTGTTTGAAGTTTTTCTGTTGTGAAGTCCATCGAACTCCAACGTTACATAACATCGGGATTGATGCATCCCCTTTCAATCGTGACATAAATGATGGATAGCTTGATAAGATATTGTGTCGGTGGGGTTCTTTTTGAGTCTAACCTCCGACATCACATAATATCGGGATTGATGTACCCTCTTTCAACAAGAGGGCAGATGTCGTGACATAAATGATGGATAGCTTGATAACATATTGTGTCGGGAACTCATATGTATCGACTTTTGCTGATATATTCAGTAGCTATCCCTTGGAGGGCGAATCGGGTCTCGATCGTTTCGGGTGCTGGGGACTTCTTCCGAAGGAAGTATTCTCAGAATTGACAAGTCGTTTTCTCTCTCTTCTCAAAAGTGAGAAAGCCGCTCTTGGTGCATAGGCTTGTCTCTCTATTTCATCATGTATTCTCATGTCTGTGATCCTTCATCTATTCTTTTTTTCAGTATATGATAGATTTTTCAAAAAACCCTGGTCTTTCGGTGCGAATTCGGTGAATATCCCTTTCTTGATGCTGGTGCTTATGGTAAATTCTTCTTTTTTGGGTGGGTTGATTGGAAGGAAGAGTTTGTTGAAACGCAGATTGAGCGTGCATTTGCTCTCTCTTTGTAGATTGGCCTGATTTTTGCTGGGAGAGGGTATGATGTATTACTTTCTTTTTCTGGGATTATGCAAAAGGATAACTTTATGACAATGGAACAATCAATACAGCCTTGGTGGAAGCGTTGGCTTATAAGAAATTGGAAAGCTTTGACTCTGGCTTTGGTTTTTTGGTCACTGGGTCTCTATATGGGGTGGGGAGGGGATTCTCAACCAACGAATTCTTCTCAGGG
>JALTMC010000164.1:1822-7021 GCA_027005175.1 Myxococcales bacterium | reverse complement strand
ACTCCCAACCCCAACCTCCAACTCCCAACCCCAACCTCCAACTCCCAACCCCAACCTCCAACTCCCAACCCTCAAGAACATAGACCAGAACCCCCCTCTCTTGTCCGATCTGGCATGTCACAGCTTCCTCAAACAACAACACTAATGAATAACTCCAGCCAGCATACACCAACCACTCCGACCCCAGAGAAAAAGGACGAATGGATCGAGGAAGCGATGCAACAGCAATTCAACGAATCAGGCAGTTGGATTGGATATTCTGTCATGAATATACTGCAAGAGTTCTCTGACAAGAACCAAAATGCAAAATCCAACTTTGATCTCAACATCCCATTTCATTCCAGCGTCACATCCTTGCCTTCCGATGGGTCAGGTGCATCGCTGGAGCTTGATCGCATACTGAGTTCTGACTCAAAGGCTCCTCAAGACCAAGTGATGCGAATTGGAAACAACCCCAAAGGATCAATACTAGACGCTGTTGCAGATGAAGAAATCGAAGAATCCATTAATGCATTGGCATACGATCCATCGGAGTGGAAGAGTGATACAAGCAACACCATTGCACCCGAAAAGACCCAATCCGAATGGATCGAGCTCCACACGGCTCCCAACAAAACACTCCCCTCGACTCTCACTCCCGAAGAAAACAAAGCCGATCCAGAAAAAGACCAGTCACAACTCTCTCAAGACTCACTAGACACACAACTCACTTTGCCATCACAGGAGTTCAACTCCGAATCAACAAAAGAACCTAGTTTCGCTACGGAAACGACAAGTTCACGCGAGAACCATGGTGCACCAGAGGATCATGAAGAGCCGCTTTCAGAACAACAGACCAACGAACCTCTAGTAACTCTGGAAGAAAGAATACCCAAAAAAATAGAAACCATTCTTGATTCCACCCCAACGAAGGAACTCGCTCGGGTAAAAAATCCCTCTGCCCAAGCCAACAAACTCACAGTTCTCCACACGGAAGAAAGTACCGCTCTATCAAGACAAGAAAGTCCTGTCCTCCAAACGGAAGAGAGTCCTCTTCTTCACATGGAAGAAAGCCCTCCTATTCACGCAGAAGAAAGCCCCTCTATTCACGTAAAAGAAAGTACCACTCTATCAAGGCAAAAGGGTCCTGTTCTTCCGAGGAAAGAAAATCCTGTTCTCCAAACGGAAGAGGGTCCACTTTTTCCGAGGAAAGAAAGTCCTATTCTCCAAACGGAAGAGAGTCCACTTCTCCCGAGAAAAGAAGATCCTGTCCTTCAAACGGAAAAGAGTCCCCTTCTCTCTCTCGACTCTCTCGGAGTGTTTGTAGCAGAGCCATCACCGAGCGCGAGTAGCAAGGAAGTAGCACGCTCCTCCAACATCCTCAACGTTGCCATAACACGACCTTCTGACTTCATCAAAAGAGTGACAGATCGAGCCCTCACACAGCAACTGGATGAAGCAATGCGTACGGCAAAGCAACAGCTTGCTCAGTATCCTATGCTTATGGAAGAGCCACTGAGGCCCAATGGATCTGGCGAGGCCATCCCCTTCGCCAAGATCGAGCATATTCGGATGGAAGACCTACAACGATTGTCACCTTTGCGTAGCTCGAACCCTTTATCTATGGACTTCCGAAGCAGAGTTATCTTTTACCTGTTTCTATTTCTCGGTATTTTCTCCATCACCCTCGGTGTATTTCACATCCTGGGACAAACGTGAAGCCACACTCGCTCTTTGAAGTCCTTCTGCTCCCAAGCAAAATCCATCGGTATTTAATTTCGAGTGCTTTAATCTAACCAGGTGCCTCTTCGTTCCGCTTGGAGTGGAAGGCTTTGTTACGCTTGGAATGGAACTCTTTGTTACGCTTGGAGTTCCAGTATCGTGTAAAATCCATTCCTAGAATCTACAGCGAGAGCGAAGCGCGACTGTGTAGGCAGCCCCGTAGGGGTGAAACCGTAGGCAGAATCAAGCCGGATTTGGTGGGGAAGGATGTCAACGATCTGCAAGGTGTTTTTCGAAAGCATCAAACAAGGTTTTGCACACGGAGACACCAAAGGCATTGTCGATTTCACGAATACCAGTGGGGCTGGTTACGTTAATCTCTGTCAAATAATCTCCCAGAACATCAATGCCCACAAAAACCATCTGTTTTTCTCGAAGGATGGGTCCGAGTTTCGCACAGATCCAACGTTCCCGCTCTGTGAGTTCAGCCCCCTGCCCTTTGGCTCCAACAGCCAGATTTCCACGAAAGTCGTCGGGAGGCGGAACCCTTGAGACAGCATAGGGAAATGGCTCACCATCAATGAGTAAGATCCGCTTGTCTCCCAAACGGGCTTCCGGCACATAACGTTGCGCAATCACAAAGCGGCTTTCATTTTGGGTTAATGTTTCAATAATAACGTTGGTGTTGGGATCATCTTCACGAATAAAGAAGATAGAGTGCCCTCCCATTCCATCGGGGGGCTTCACAACAACTTGACCGTGCTCGGCCACAAACGCCTTGATATCAGTCGCTCTGCGCGTTACCAGCGTAGCCGGTGTACACTCTGGAAACCACATGGTAAAGAGTTTTTCGTTGGAGTCGCGCAAGCTCTGAGGTTTGTTGAACACCAAAGAGCCCTCATCAGCAGCACGCTCAAGCAGGTATGTGGTGTAGATAAACTCCATATCAAAGGGCGGATCTTTGCGCATTAAGATGATGTCCATATCACGCAGTGGAACATCGATCTGATCGGTATATTCAAACCATTTTTCGGTTGAATCGAAGACACGCAGTTCTCGCATCGTTGCGAAAGGGCCACCGTCAACAGCACGGATATCCTTTTGATGGATCTCATAAATCTTCCAGCCACGCCGTTGACCCTCCAAGAACATCGCCAAGGTGCTATCCTTCTTTGCCTGGATGGTATCGATAGGATCCATCACCACACCCAGCTTCACAATACTCATCTAACACCTCCAGCTTTCTAAGAGACGTGGAACGAAAAAAGTGTACCATACACAAACAAGATATCGAAGAGAACCCTTGTGTGGTAGAAACTGTTCCAGTATCTTATTCGTGTCCGTTGGAACGGGCTCATCACCTCCGATTGCGTAGCATGAAACAACCCAATGAACAACCAGTATTTTCCCTACCAAGCCCTTCGCCAGTCCATGCAGAACCGCTGGCCTCACGACCATCTGCTTTTTCTTTGGCTAGCCCCCGCCATCGCACTACTGAGCGTTTTTCTACATATTCCAATGCCTTGGGAGAAAGATATACTTTCTCAGACACTCGCTTCTCTCTCTTTGCTGCTACTTCCAGGCACACTCTTACTGCAATGGTTTGCTCCCAAACCACAAGATGCGGTCTCAGCCTTTATCTCCCCACAATATAAATTCTGGAAGCTCACCAGCTCTATCCTAACCCCTCTTACTCTCGCAAGCTTCGGATACTTCTGGTTCTACACGTCTCCACTTGGCATGAGCCTCTCTCTTTGCACCCTAACCCTCTCACGATGGATGCCACAACTCCAACCTCGTATTCTGCTCACACAAACACACACCTGGCACCTTGGCTTTCCCATCAACGTTGCCTCCAAACCTGAAGAGGAGGAACCAGAAAACAAGGAGGAACCAGAAAACAAGGAGGAACCAGAAAACAAGGAGGAACCAGAAAACAAGGAGGAGGACCAAACAACAGACGTTGAGAAAGGAAAGACAGCAACACAGCATGAGAAACGATGGTTAGGTACTCCGATGGCACGAGGACGTTGGCGACTTATCTGGTTTGGATTGCTGTGGACTCTGTGGAGTTATAGTATTCATTCACTCACACTTGGAGTAGACCCCCGCCTGCCTGTGATATGGAGCCTACGCACACTGTTGTTATGGGGCCTTGGAAGCCTTATCTGCTTCCAGTTCAGTCGGTTGCTCCCTTCTCTTTGGGCTCCACACAAGGCCGAATACCTGTGGAGTGAACGCTCTCTTGCCCGGCTCGCTTTTGTATACTTATCGGTCCCCTCTTGTCTGCTCGCCCTCACTCTAAGTTTGACTTCACTGTCGCAGCAGCTGTTTGTTGTTCCAATACACCAGTTCCACGCACGAATCGTCTTTTTTGACCTGTTACTTACATTATGCGCCCTCATACTCCTATTTGATCCCTCCGGTACATGGGCCTGGATCGCGAAAAGAGACAAGACCCTCTATCTCCGGAGATTTGGATGGATCGAAACCTTCGATCTCACCAATGAATGAATCATGTGGACCAGGGCTCGATGGAAATGGGCGTCTCAAGCTCAATGCCCACGTCGTTCAGCTTCTTTCTTCTTGGCTTCTTCTCGCATTTTTTCTCTGGCTTCGTTCGCTTCCTCTTCAGCATCTTCGTTTTCTTTGTCGACGTATACTTTGATCTCTTTGAGTTTGACTTTAATTTTGGGGTTGAGAGGATCCAGGGCTTGTGCGAGTTTAAGCTTGCTATAAGCGAGTTTGTAATTGTCTGCCAGATATTCCTTATGAGCATCCTCCATCAGTGCTTGAACTTGGGGAGAGCGTGATTCAACGATAGAATTATAGCCTTTACGAAACTGCCTCTGCATTCGGACATGTGGCATCGCGGCACGCTGTGCTCTGGGGTTTGCATAGTTCCCGATACTTGTATCATAAGTTGCACGGCTGTCTTCATCAGAAAGAATGCGCTGTGATTCAATGACTTCCTGAAATGCCTTGTCCAGTTCCTCATGGACGTCGTCAGGAATGCGATTGACAAACTTGTCGGGATGATAGCGTCGTGTACGTTCGCGATAGGCACTACGAATCTCATCGCAAGAAGCACCACGTGGAAGCCCCAGCAACTGGTAACGATCGGAGCCTTCGGCCACAAGAGTAATCAACTCACGAGCACGCTCAACCAACTCATGGCGAGGATCTCGTGTTACCTGAGCATAGCCAGCCGCTGCGGGCGAACTCTCACCAGGAGGAGAAGAGTGTCGTAGTTTAATCGCCTCAACGGCTTCATCCGTGGAAAAGAGTTGCTCAATCTCATTGCGACGTTTCGGTGTGATATCCATTAGCTGCATCGTAATTCCAGGAGATTTTTTGGCCTGTGCAGCTTCTACCGGGGTTAGAACTTCCTGAATAATTCCCCAACTCCACACTTCCACCTGGTCCGCTTCGATCACAAAGATGAGCTGTAGACGTGTTCCAACGGGCTTGGATCGTGTAGACTTAATGAAGAAAGAG
>JALTMC010000164.1:0-1812 GCA_027005175.1 Myxococcales bacterium | reverse complement strand
GCCTTTCGCGATCTGCTCACGGTAGTCCGCACGAAAACGATCCAGATCAGGGAACTTAATTCGTACAGTGACTTCACAATCAGGACCAGGACGGTTGGATATTTTCATCAAGAAATCCTTTTGCTTTCAGTATCTCGTAGGAGAAGCCGAACCGACGATTTGACTTCAAACCCCTCTTCCAGCTTGAGATAGTATAACAAACACAAGATACAGCCAAGCCTCTTTCTCACATAAGATGGGATGACTTTCCTCCTCTGATCGGTTATGAGAAAGATTCGGGTCGTAAGAAAAACCGAAAGAATATCACAAACACCCGAAGTATGGTGTTCTAGCGTACACAAAACAATATTGGATAATCATGCCCAAACGTCTTTCAACAGCTCTCCAAGAACCCCCGGTCATGTGGGTTATCGTGTTCATTAACTGTGCCTTGTTTGGTTTGGTGTGGTCAAAAGACCCAACCATCTCAGCCCAAACGCTGCGTGAATACGGTGCACAGTTCAACCCCAGTATCTGGGCAGGCGAGCCCTATCGCCTCCTACTTGCGGGCTTTCTCCATGGTAGCTTAACCCATCTGGTGATGAACAATCTGTCGCTCTATTTTCTGGGTAAGCTTCTTGAACAACTCTTGGGTAGCCGATCTTTTTTCATTCTCTACATTCTCTCCCTTCTCGCAGGCAGCGCAGCCAGCCTGTTCTTTATGCCTCCGATGGCTGTCTCTGTAGGAGCCTCTGGAGCGATCATGGGCCTGGCAGGTGCCCTCTTCGCTCTGCTACTCCTCGACCGCCGAGGCCGCTTCCTCACCGCCCGACCTTTTGGACGCTATCTTTTCTTTGTCATGGTCTTGTTCTATCTCGTCATTGGAAAGATCTTCCCTGTCATCAACACATCTGCACATGTCGGTGGATTTTTGATGGGCTGCATCTTTGGTATTTTCTTTTGGAGTCGTATTCCTGGAGAAAAAGTACCTCGCTGGGTCGGAAGTGCTCTGTTGCTATCCTCTGTTGTTGGACTCAGTGTTGCCACCCTATACGGAATGAACCCTAAAAATACACACGCATGGCACCTCTACCAAGGCTTGGAAGGCTATCAGAAAGGCAACAATCAAGATGCTGTACGCCACCTGAAACTCGCCATCCAACAGCAATCCTCCAAGCAAGCTCTTCGATACTTGGGCCAACTGTATTTCTACACCAAACAGTTCCGCAAATCGGCAGAGATCTATGCTCAGTTACTCAAGAAGTCACCCTCTGACTTTGGAAACTGGTACTACCGGATCGTCTCACTCCACAAAAGCAAGCAACCCAAACTCGCAGAACAAGCGTATCAAAAAGCCTCAGCATACTTGAAAAAACAAGCAAAGTCTCGAAGTTGGCTCCGAAGCAGCCGTCACCACGAACAAGAGATGCTATGGCGTTGGGCTCACCTACTGGCAGCCCACCAAAAAGAAAAACAAGCCTTGCTCTATTACCAACAGTTGCTAGAGCAGTTTTCAAACAACGTCAGCCTACACAATGAAAAAGCCTGGTTGCTTCTCACAGCCACAAATCCTCGTTACCGCAACTCAGCCTTAGCTCTCAGACATGCTCGAATCGCAACAGACCGCACAGAAAATCCACCTGCCGGATTTCTTGATACGCTGGCCACAGCTCTGTTCCTGAATGGTCGTACCAAAGACGCAATCCACCAAGCCAAACGGGCCTTGCGTGCCCCTGGTGCCAAAGAGATCATGCCCCACCTTCGTCAGCAATTGCAACGATTTAAAGCTGGACTCAAAAAGAAAGCCAGTCACCCAACTACCCACAAACCAAC
>JALTMC010000163.1 GCA_027005175.1 Myxococcales bacterium | reverse complement strand
TCTCTGGAGTCGTTGCGAATTTGCGACAGTCCCAAAGAAAGGTGAGGTTGTTGTTGGATGTTGAGGCTCAGGCTCATCTCAATAGTAAACACAAATCAAGTCTGACTGTGAAAAAGACTTCATCCATGCCAAACAGAAGCTCACTCCCACCTTTCACAGTTGAACATGGTTTGTTCCAGTCTGTTGTTGCCTTTGATGTTACCCAAAGATCGTTGGATTCTGTACTTTTACCTCATCGTTGATGAGAAGTGGGGCTTGCACAAAACTAAACTATGAGTTAAGTTTTGTGCATGATGATGAAAAGCAACAAACCAAATTGGGATCATTTGTATGAGTTTGCCTCAGCGCAAGACGGTCACTTTACGACGGCTCAGGCAGCGGAGTCGGGGTATTCCCCACAGCTTCTGGCAAAGTATATGCAGAATGGTCGAATACAGCGGATACGTCGTGGTATCTACCGGCTTGTTCATTTCCCGGCAGGAGAATATGAAGATCTGGTTGTGTTTTGGCTGTGGAGTGAACAAATGGGAGTATTTAGCCATGAGACTGCGCTCTTTCTTCATGGTCTATCCGACATTTTGGCTGGTCAGATCCATATGACGCTACCTGCTCCCTGGAAGCTCCGTCGCTTTCGGATTCCACAAAGATTGATTCTGTATTTCAATGAACTTTCTGAGGAGGAGTACACTTGGTCAGGCAATGTTCCAGTAACAACTCCAACACGAACACTTTGTGATTGTGCCGATGCCGCTCTTTCTCCCGAGCTTCTCCAACAAGCTGTAAATGAAGGCTTAGCCCGTGGTCTCTTTGCTCGAAGCGAGATTGCAGGGGTAATAAGTTTCCTTGCTCCTTTTGAAGAGGTTGTACGATGACACAACGCTATTAAAGGGAAATGACATTCTTACCTTTGCGGGGATAGAGCCATCACATTTTCGAATCTATCCCATTGCAACTCATATCGCCGAGAAGCTCCATGCCTATACAATGCCAAGAACGCGACCCAATACACGTGTCAAAGGTCTGCCAGACCTTGCATTGCTAGCTTCTGTAAAGCCTTTGAAAGCAACCATTTTGCAAACAGCCATCGAGCAGACTTTTACCAGTCGCAACACCCATAGCATCCCTGCATCGATACCAGACCCACCAACGATATGGGAACCTGTATATAAGCGCATGGTACAACTCGATGGATTGATTGTCTTGGACTACGTTGGATGAGCTTACCAAAGCTGTATCTATATTCTTGGACCCTGTTCTCTCTGGAAATGAGGGGTTATGGGAACCAAACCTTTGGGCCTGGAGTTGAAAGTATCGCAAATCTCAGGTTCTCGTCTTATTCATTTACCTGTGACATACTATAGTAGGTGGTCTGCACCATCGTTACAAACGACGGGCTGCTTGATATTTTTGCTTTGGAGTTGAAGAGTAAGAAGGGTTAACGGGATTACTGTGCCTGGTGAACCAAACTTTCTCCTGATAAGTGAAAAGCGCCTGCTGCACTCTCTTGTTGAGCGAATATTCGCAGACCTTTGTCGCTTCGGTTGGTTTTGCCAAGCCATTTGTGTCTTTTCTGAAGAACTTGTAACTCTCTGCTACTGTAGGAGTGTTGGAGTGCAGGTTTTCGGGAGGGACAGGTAGCAAGTGTGGTGGAGTTCGGACAACGACCGCAAGGTATAGACAACGTTGTCGCATTGGCTCAATACAAAAAAGCCCAATCCTAATGGACCGGGCTTTTTCTAGTATTGCCTAAATGTTACTCAGCGGCTTGCAACTCTCTGAGAACATTGAAATTAGTGCCGAAGAAAGGATTGAGAATGTCTACTTGGCAAAACTCATGAGACTTCAAAGGTTTCTATTTTTCTCATAACTTTAGCCCTGGTCCCAAGTGTGGTCTACTTTCATCCATTCTGGTCTGCTCTGGTTTACTCTTTCCCACATAATACCCACAACCCAAATTCATTCAGGGAACTTTTTGTTAGAAGAGATTGAATAATTTCTGGAAATGACTCGTTTATGTGAAGTATAACAAAGTAGCACTTCACATTTTACTTCACATCCAAGGTTTGGAGTGTTATTTTTCCTTTTGGTGTTCTTTTTACTTGGAGAACCCCTAATTCGCCTTTGTTTGATGGAGTCGAACACAGTGAACTCTGATTACAACCCCCTAACAGATCCTGTTCCAGCGGAAGTTCCGCTGAAAAATGCGCCACTGTTGCGTGTCATTGCTCAGGTTCGTTTTCCCCTAATCGCTGCCATCGGAGAACAACAGTTTATCGCGCCCTTTCAAGAAGCATTGAGAAAAAGTTACCCCGTTTTGCGGCCAGAGCGTATCCAGGGAGTAATCTTTGGACCTGAAGGAGCAATCCCCACACAGGAAGAACAGGTATGGCGCTTCTTTGATGTTGAGAGCCATTGGAGAATTTCTCTCGCTCCAGACTTTGTTGCAGTTGAGACAACAAAGTACCAGAGCAGAAATGATTTGTTGAGTAGGTTTTGTGTCGTTTTAGAGGCACTAAAGGAACACATTGGGCCAGAAATTATCGATCGCATTGGGTTGAGGTATGTTGATCGTGTATCAGGGGATGACTATTCCAAGCTCTCCGAGTTTATACGTCCCGAAATTCTGGGTATTGTGGGGCATCCTCTCAGCGAACATGCCTTGCACTCCTTGTCTGAAACAGCTCTCAAAGTTCCACAGCATGAAGCTATTATCAAGACACGTTGGGGAAGGATACCTCGGCGTGGAAGTGTTGACCCAGCAGTGATTGAGCCCATTGAGGATGATAGCTGGATCTTGGATCTGGATATGTACTCCCAAAAAACTCGACCCTTTGATGCAGATGCTCTCTCCAACCTGACCGGAGAGTTTGCAGAAAGACTGTATTCATTTTTCCGGTGGACAGTCACAAAGAAATTCTTGAGACACTATGGAGGTGAAGTATGAATCGATATTTGGATTATGCTGCTCTCCCCACGTCCACATCTGCCAATCCAGATACTCCTGTGCGTTCACCACACAGTTCTACCCAGGCACACAAGGCTGTCTACATAATCACTGTTGTAGGAGCGTTGTCGATGCCTGGCACCTCCAGCGGGGCCGTTATTGGAGGAGCACTGGGAGGAGCACGAACGAGTAAAGCATCGCCAAAGACTTGGCCGGAGTTTGATACAAGCCACCAGGTTTACAGCAAGTCCCAAAGCGTAGAGAACGTTCAAAATCCACAGATTGATGAGTCCAACAGGCAGGCTGTCTCTGAGCTACGCCGACTCTCTGGACTCACATGGGATCAGTTGGCTCAGCTCTTTGAAGTGAGCCGTCGTAGCGTTCACTTCTGGGCAAGTGGTAAACCTCTCAATACTCCTAATGAAGAAAAGCTACACAACATTCTTGCAGTCGTTCGGCATATCGACCGGGGCTCTGCGAGAGCCAATCGCGAGTGTCTTGTTCAAGTGCAAGAGAATGGTGAAGTGCAAGAGAATGGTGTTAGCCTGTTGGAACTTCTCCAACAAGGAGAGTTTGAACAAGTTCGTTCTATCGCTGGTGCTGGAACCCAACGTACATCACAAGCAAAGACGCCTCTATCAGCAGAGGGTCAAGTAATGCGGGAACCACTGAGGCCAGAGGAACTCATCGAAGCAATTCAAGAGCCTCTGCCCCAGAAGAAGAAAAGAACTCGTCGTCCCAAGGTCATGAGGAAAAAGTAGTGGCTGAATCGCATGTAGACGAGAGCGCAGTTGCAGAAATCGATGACGCTCTCCGGCATTGGCGGCAGGGAGATTGTGTCCTGGGTGAGCATTGGTTCACCTTCCGAGTCAATCCAGAGCGGCTTATCACATTAGATAGCATCGAAGCACAAGAAGAGTCCGAAGAGATAGGAGATCTTGTTGATGTTGAAGTGGATGGACTTGTCGTTTTGACGCAGACCTGTGACATCGTTCGCAGCTGTGCTGTGCGACCTTTTGTAGAGGTTACGCCGCTTGTTGAAGTTGATGAGAATGCAGTCAGAGAAATCGAAAGAGGACGACGCCCACAGTATGCAACGATTCCTGGCGTGGCAGACAAAGGTCTTGTGGCAGACCTTGACCGAACCATGACCGTGGAAAAGTCTGTTGTTGCAAAGTGGGAGCGTATCGTTGGTTGTCACGATGCTCACCAAACTCGGAGACTTTCGCTGGATTTAGCACGAAAGAGAGCACGTTTTGCGTTCCCTGACGACTTTGTTCATTTTTCCAGAAAGCTCCAGGCCCGATTGCAAAAGAAGCACGACAAACAGAGCGACGAAGGGGAGGCTCTACGAGCGTTGCGAGAGATCCGTGTTCGTGCGGCTCCATCCTGGCGTTCCGACAAGGTGGAAGTATCTCTCTGGTTTATCCGCGATAATGACATGCTCGACTTTGGTGGAAAGGGTTGGGATGAGTGGTTGGAAGGATGGCTTGGTTTATTTCCAGAATCAGAACGTTTTGTTGTTGATGGTCTTGTGACAACCCTTGATGATATGACAGCCAGAGATTACGTAGAGAGTGACCCACTGGACCTTGACCATTTATCCAGCCGAGAGAGAGGATAAAGAGCCGACTTTGTGTTGAAATCTATTATCACCCAAGCTCTTTGTAATGGATATAACCTGTGCCTGGAGCGGGAACAGCATCTCTATAGGAAAAAATAGAGCATGTGATTTTTTTACAGCGCGTAAAAATGTATAAATCCTCCAGCTGAGTAACTGTCGTAGAACGAACAAAAGTTTGCAACGAGAACACGATTTTCTGGATCAAGTAGATCCTCATCATCGTCATCGTCTTCATCCATAAAAATTTCTATCTGAAGATTTTCGGGGGCTATGAAATCATATACATCAGGGCAAAAGTCTTCGATACTACCGTAAGCTGCGATGTCGTGTCTGATATTGAATGAATCCACCAGTTTTCTGAAAGACGAAAACTCCACTTCGCCATTCTCAATCCAACACAGAATTTCCTCTTCGACTTCTTCTTGTAATTCTTCAAGGCTTTCAACACCAATGTCTTCTGCCAGGGACTGGTAGCTTATCGGGCCATACACATAGCAGAGATACAACAGAGCATCGATTGGATCGATAAAGCAGGCAACAATAGGTCCAACTTCTCCCCATCCAGAATGTTCATCAAAGCTGAGAATGGTTACATCGTTATGGACATAAGGTAGAGTTCCACTACCAAGAGACCAGACTTCTTGTTTGCCAGGATTCTTTTCCAAAAGCTCAACGCCAACTGACTCCCATTTTTGAATGGCATTTTCCAATTCTTGTTCTGTCTTCATCTCTTACCCTATTTTTAGTATGTCCAATTTTCATGTCCCAGATGAGCCTGGTTCAATTCATCTCGATACAGCCTCCACTGTGGTATAAAGCGGTCCATATATGCCTTGAATCGGTCGTTGTGACGCCGTTCCAGCAGGTGAACCATTTCATGTACCACGATATATTCAAGGCAGGAGTGTGGCTTCTTCGCCAACTCCAGATTGAGCCAGATTCGACCCGTTTCGATACGGCATGATCCCCACTTGGTTTTCATCTTACGCACCCGCCAGTCCAACACATCCACATCCATAATCGGCTCCCACTTCTCGATAAGAGGGGGAATCTCAGCTTTCAGAAGCTGACGATACCACTCATATAAGACCGACTCACGCTTCTCCCTACTGGTGCCTGGACGCACCCGAAGTTCCAGGATACTATTTCCACGTACGTGGATTTCTGGTGGTGCATTGTGCTCCATCACATCCAGTCGATAACGCCGTCCCTGCACATAATGACTCTCGCCTGTGACCATCTCTCGCTCAGATTGCCGTGGTTGTTCCTCAAACTGTGTTCGCTGCCGTTTGATCCAACCGAGCTTGTCGATAATCGCCAAACGTGCAGCTTCATCGGAGACTGCCAGAGGGACTGCAACACGTACTCGACCGTTCGGTGGATAGACAGCAAGATGCAGGTTCTTGATGGCCTTCCGATCCACTGTAACTTCAATTCCACTGACGGTAATGATGTTCGTCTCAGTATTCATTTTGGTTGGTTACCAGCTCCAGAATGACATCCACCTGTTCATCATCTTCAAGCAGTTCCTTGATCGCAAAACGTACTTTCTTGAGCTTGAATTTATTATTGCGCCAGTCATCCTGTCGGCTGGTACGAACAGCCCGATCAATCGCCAGAGCCAGGGACTCATCCTGCCCAAGATTATCGAATAAGGCGCGTTTGGCTGGAGTATTCAACGTGGAAGGATACTCGCTACCAGCAGGTCCATTCTTCGACTGCTTGGTCAACTCAACAATCTCTTCCAGGTACTCCTTGTATGCGATGGCCTTTTGCCTTCTCTGCTCAATGAGGGCATCAAGTAGCTCAGACATATTCTCGTAATACTTCGGGTTGACCGGAGTTTGCTCAATAATCAGCTTGCGTACATTGTTTTCAATGGTTTCTGCTACAGCCTTCTCGTCCTTCTTGATACTCCCAGGAAGTGCCTCTATCGCGTCAGCTCCACGCTCAACGATAAGCTGCACCAAGGACATATCCTCAAAAGCTGAGACAACTTCGCTCTCTTCTGCACGAATGTAGGAGTCAATCAGGTGTCGCATGATGGGTTCGTAGAGCTTCAGGTCGATGGCATCACCACTATGGAGTTTGATCTGGCTGCGAAGGTGCTCATAGAACTTTACTTCTTCCTCAATATCCTTCGCCTCCTGTCGGCTGTATCCGGCTTCTTCCATCTCATTGGCTATGCTCGCATAGGCCCTCACAAGGGCTGATGTGTACTTGTAGAGTTTGACACGCCTGGGTTCGTTCTCTTTGAGCTGTTCAGCATTCCCAGGTTCTTCTGATGAAAAGAAGCGATAGTACGCAGCATCGTCCTTGGGAGGTTCGACTGGCTCACACAAAGCACGGATAGCTTCCAGTGTTTCTTCCAGCCGCTCCTTTCCTTTCGCAAGACGGTCCTCTAATAGCCCTGCCACATCTTCTTTGTCGTAGCCATCCAACGCATTGGATGTATAATCT
>JALTMC010000162.1 GCA_027005175.1 Myxococcales bacterium | reverse complement strand
CAATGGGTCATGAGGTTCCCGTGAGGTCATTGCGAATTTACGACAGTTCAAAAGAAAGGAGTCATTGCTGTTGGATGCTCAGGCTCAGGCTTGCTTCAGTGGTGAACACAAATCAAGTCTGTCATCTTCCTGCATTCATTTTTGTTCAGACCTTTCTTTGACTACCGCATTGTCGGGGACTCTGTTTCGTCGTGCATCCCGTGGGTTACGGTATTGTCGCGGGTGTTGGGTGTTCTGCGATTGTGGTGTTGTTGCGACTGCGATGATTGTTGTGGAGGGAGGGGAAGTTTTGCCTCCGCAACGATCATCGTCCTTTTTTGATCTAAATCAAACAGTGTATTGATCATTGTATGCGACACTTTTGGTGAGGGCAGTATAAATGGATAAAAATATCCAGTTTGAGTTCGGGTATTTTTGATGTTGAGTGATCGTGGGAATAGGTGGGGTAAGCTTGCTTTTTCCTTGGGGAGTTCTGGCTATTGTCGTAGGGCATATGGGATTTTCTTGAAGCTGGGGCATATGGGTAGTGGGGTGTCAGGGTTCCGTCTCGTCGCGTGAAATGATATTCTTTGAAAAAAACGGGTATGTTGCAATGAGCAAAGAAAAGCTGAATGAGAGTACTACTTCTACAGAAGAGCAGACAAGCCAGGAAGAGAATGGTTCATCAAACAACGTGGGTCGTCGTACCTTTTTGACAGCGAGTTCTCTGGCAGGTCTTGGGGTGATCGGAAGTCAGTTGTTGGGTTGCGAGCGCAAGGGGGGGGCTCCTGCTGTGCGAACGATACCTGCGGCAGCTGGGCATGCTAACAAGTCTCATGTACCTCCGGGAAAGCACGATGACTACTATGGCTTTTGGAGTGGAGGTCAGTCGGGTGAGATTCGCATTCTGGGTGTTCCTTCGATGCGCGAGCTCAAGCGAATCCCAGTTTTTAATGCCGATGCAGCGACAGGATGGGGTTTTACAGACTACTCCAAACGACTGTTGGGTGGGGTTCTTACTGGAGACACTCACCATGTACATCTCTCTTACAAAGATGGTACGTATGACGGTCGTTATGCGTATGTGAATGACAAAGCCAGCGCACGTTTGGCACGAGTTCGCTTGGACACCTTTGAAGTGGATGCAATTGTTAGTCTTCCCAACTCCAATGGTACACACGGTATTTTTCCTCAGCGTCATAAAACAGGTTATGTTTTTACCAACAGTGAGTTCCGAACTCCCATGCCAAACAATGGAACAGGTATGGATAAGCCGGAAACATACGGTGCGATGCATACGGCCGTTGACGGTGAGACCATGCAGGTTAAGTGGCAGGTTTTGGTGGAAGGCAACATGGACCTCTGTGCCACAGACTACCAAGGTAAGTATTCTTTTGCGACTTGTTACAACTCAGAAGGTGCTGTGACGCTCGAAAAAATGATGGGGAATGAGCGCGACCATCTGTATGTGTTTAACATAGAGAATATTGAAAAAGCTGTTAAAGCAGGTAAAACCATCACTGTGGGGACGTCGAAGGTTCCTGTTGTGGATGCTCGTGGCAAAGACAGTGCTTATGTGATGCGGGTGCCTGTACCCAAGAGTCCTCATGGTGTGAACATCGATCCGACGGGTCGTTATGCCATGGTCTCAGGTAAGCTTTCTCCCACAGTGTCTGTGGTTGATATTAGCAAGTTGGCGGCAGCATTCGAGGGGAAGATCAAGCCTCGGGATTGTGTTATTGCAGAACCGGAAGTTGGATTGGGGCCTCTCCACACTTGTTTTGACAACCGTGGGAATGCTTATACATCGATCTTCATCGACTCTGTGATCACCAAGTGGAGCATTGCTAAGGCGATTGAGGCGTATGGTAAGAAAGACAAGAAAGCTGCGACTGCGGCGATTCTTGAGAAGCTGCCTGTCCATTTTCAGGTAGGGCACACAAATGCTTCGATGAGTGAGACCAAAGACGCGGATGGCAAGTGGCTTATTGCATTGTGTAAGTTTTCCAAAGACCGCTTCCTCAATGTGGGTCTCTTGCATCCAGAAAACGACCAGTTGATCGATATCTCTGGAGCGAAGATGGAGTTGGTTCACGATGGTCCGACGTATCCGGAGCCACATGATTGTGTTGTGGTGAAAAAAGATTTAATTCGGCCTGTGAAGCTTGACCCACGAACGGGAGCACAGTATACGCTCTACCAACAGTGGGCGAAGGAAGATGGTGTTGATCTTCTGACCGCCAATGTGATCAAACGCAAAAAGGGTCTGGTTCGAGTCTATATGACGAGCAAGGCGCCCAAGTTCAATACGACTCATTTCACTGTAAAGAAGGGAGATACGGTCCAAATTATCGTTACGAATCAAGATAATGTTGAGGATCTCTCTCACGGTTTCTGTATGACTCATCACGATGTAAACTTCCTGGTGAATGCACGCGCAACAAACAGCATGACGTTTGTTGCAAAGAAAGAAGGTGTCTTTTGGTACTATTGCCCATGGTTCTGCCATGCGCTGCATCTCGAAATGCGTGGCAGGATGCTCGTTACCGCTTAGGGCGAAGCCTCCCAATCATGCTGTCGTTGCTTGCCTGGTTGGGGTGTTTTTTGTTGGCCTCTGTGTCTTTTGCGGGAGAAAAAGTTCCTACCAAGCTCGACTGCGTCAAGATGCCTTGTCGCACGATTCTTCCTGGTGCAGTCCGGTTCATTCCCTCCAAAAAGGGCCCACATCTTGCGGGTTACAACAAGGCAAATATGTTAGTGGGTTGGGTGGTCTTATCGACCGATGTTGTCGATGTGCCCGCTTATTCTGGCAAACCTTTGGTGACGCTTGTGGGGCTCAACCCCAAGGGTGTCATTACAGGAGTCCAGGTGATCCACCACAACGAGCCGATTTTATTGGTGGGGATTCCTGAGTCCAAGTTGCATCACTTTTCCAAGTTTTATGTGGGGAAGAAGGCTACATCACGGGTGGTGGTTGGACGTAAGTCTCCAGGGGTTCTTGCCGTTGATGTTATTTCCGGGGCTACGGTTACAGTTTTGGCACAGAACAAAACGATTCTGGAGTCTGCTCGTGCCGTGGGTGTTGCTGAAGGTGTGATCAAGCTCTCTCAACTTACTCGTGGACACTTTGTTGCTTCGGATAGGTTGCTGAGCTGGCAAGAGATGGTCTCCAAAGGAGTTTGGGGACGTCTCACTGTCACACAAAAGCAGATGGGGGTGAAGAACCCGAAGGGGAACTTTATCGACCTCTGGTACACCATAGCTGACGCACCACAAGTCGGTCGCTCTTTGTTGGGAAAGCTGACGTATGCCTACTATATGAAAAAACTCAAGCCAGGGCAGCATCTCTTTGTTGTGTTGGGGAATGGGTCTGATTCCTTTAAAGGGTCGGGTTATGTGCGTGGTGGTATCTTTGACCGCATTCGGATCGAGCAGGGCCTTCGGGAGCTGGTCTTTCGGGATACTGATTATAAAAACTTAACGAGCATTGAGACGAAAGGTGCTCCTTCTTTTAAGGAAGGAGCTGTCTTCTTTTCACGTGGTGCGCAGATCGATCCTGGCTCTCCCTACCAGATGGTTTTTTTGGGTAGTCGGTATGATGGGAAAGGTGCATTTCATCGTGAATTTCGTCAGTTTAAGTCAACGCACCGTTTACCCCGTACGGTCTACAAGTTGGACGGACCTGATCCCAACGCACCGGTTTATGTGCAAGCCTGGAAAAATAAAAAAGGGGATATCATCTTTCTTGTCTCTTTTTTACTTTTGGTGATGGGGATCTTTGTGGCACGTCGTTATACCACAGGCAACAAGATCTTACTGAAACGGCTGCATATTGGAGTGATGCTGACAAGTTTTGTGATGGTTGGGCTTTTTATGCGGGCCCAGCCTTCCATCACTCAAATACTGACCTTCCTGGAAGGTCTGATTAAAGAGTTTCGTTGGGAACTCTTCCTCAGTGAGCCGTTGCTCTTTCTCAGCTGGATCTTTATCGCCATTGTCTCTTTGATTTGGGGGCGAGGGGTGTTCTGTGGATGGGTGTGTCCCTATGGTGCTCTGACAGAGTTACTTCACTTGGTGGGAGCAAAGCTAGGGCTGAAACCTTATGAACTTCCTGACAAACTTCACAGGAAGCTTCGATACCTTCGGTACTTTCTCTTTGTCGGTCTGGTTGTTGTATTCTTAATTCAGCCGATCTTGGGCGAAAAACTCGCAGAGATTGAGCCTTTTAAATCGACCTTTCTTGTTTATCCATGGCAACGCCATTGGGGATTCTTTACGTGGTGGGTTGTCTTACTTGCTGTATCCGTTGTGTGGTGGCGACCCTTTTGTCGGTATGTTTGTCCTATGGGTGGTGCTTTAGCGATCTTTGGTAGCTTTCGTTTTTCAGGTCCGAAACGCAGAGCGTTTTGTTCCAGTTGTAAGATCTGTACAAAGATCTGTGAGCCCAAGGCGATTGATGAAGATGGAACGATCGATCCACGTGAATGCCTTAACTGCATGGAGTGTGAAGCGAATTACCGATCCGATGAGATCTGCCCACCTCTTATCGGACTGAAACAGCTTCAAGAAATGGGTGCAGAAGCCGACAAAAAAAGATGGGAGCGATTGCAGCAGCAGTTGCGGGATGTATGAGAGTCTTTCCGGTGGATGCTAGGGCTCTGAACAGTGGATGGAATAGGGGCGTCGTGTCACAACGGATACCATACTCCATCCAGCGGCTTGGTCGGTGGATGGAGTTACTGCTACTCTTGTGGACTCTTCTGCCTTCTGCTGTTTCGGCTCGAACGCTGGTAGCAGGGAAACATGCAAAAACATTGCAACAAACGATTGCGCTGGCGCAACCGGGTGATGTGGTGGAGGTGCCTGTTGGTACATGGTGGGGTCCTGTGACTTTGAAACGTCGGATTACCCTTCGTGGAAAAGGTGGTATTCTGGATGGGAAAGGGAAAGGGAAAGTACTCATCGTATCTGCGCCTGGAACCATTGTGGAGGGTCTCACTGTACAAGGGAGTGGGAAAGACCTTGGTGGGCCAGATAGTTGTATCTATCTCAAGCCCTCTGCGACAGGAACGATTTTACGAAAGAATAAGCTTCGTGATTGTGCTTTTGGGATCTGGGTTCATGAAACCAATAAGGTCAACATTTATGAGAATAGTATCCTCGGTCGAAGCAAGCTCTTAGACTCCGACCGAGGCAATGGAATTCATCTGTTTAATGGCTCTCATATGATCGTGACAAAAAACACAATCGTTGGGGCTCGTGATGGGATCTATGTCTCTGCCGTTCACGATAGCTTAATCGAAGGCAATAAGCTTTTTAACCAGCGCTATGGTGTTCATTATATGTACTCTCACCGAAATATTTTGCGCAAGAATATCAGTGAGAATAACTTAACTGGTTTTGCCTTGATGGAGAGTCATCATATGACGGTGGATAGAAATATCGCCAAAAACAACAAGAGGAATGGGATCTTGTTTCGCGATGCTCAGTACTGTAAAATCGTGGGAAACCAGTTGATTAAAAATGGTGAAGGTTTTTTCTTTTTTTCCAGTACAGATAACTTGATCCGTCGTAACATGCTACGTGCGAATCAAACCGGTGCTCGTATTTGGGCGGGTACCTTGCGAAATCATGTGACAGAAAATGCTTTTGTTGGGAATGTTCAACAGGTTTATTACGTCGGTGCTAAGGACCTGGTGTGGGGGCGAAAAGGGAAGGGGAACTATTGGAGCGATTATATCGGATGGGACCAAAATGGGGATGGTCTCGGTGATCGTCCTTATCGCATGGATAGCTTCACGACCAACCTTCTCTATCGCTACCCATCATCCGCGTTGTTGCTGCGTAGCCCTGCTCTTGAGCTGCTCTCTCATATGGAGCGAAAGCTACCGTTGATTCGTGTCCCTACAATCGTTGACCTGCGACCTTTGATGCAATGGAAAAAAGCAAAATGAAGACTCTTGCTTTGGAGGATATCTCCGTTCAGTTTGGATCTCTACATGCATTGTCAAAAGTAAATATAGAGGTATCAGCAGGCGAGATTTTAATGTTGATTGGCCCGAACGGTGCAGGAAAATCAACGCTGAATAAAGTGCTTTTAGGATTGGTCTCAGCCAACGCTGGACAACTTCGGATCGATGGTGTTCTTCGCAAGGTTGACAACTCTGTTAAGGAGCGATTGGGTTATCTTCCAGAGGCTGTCGCTTTTTCCGAAAATCTTTCGGGTCGTCAGGTCCTTCTGTTCTTCGCACGTGCCAGGAATATCTCGAAAAAGCGTGTGGATGAGGTGCTTGCACGAGTGAGCTTGGAGCATGCCGCACGCCGACCCGTGCGCGGCTACTCGCGTGGCATGCGACAGCGTTTGGGGTTGGCGGTTTCCATTCTTGCCAACCCCGATTTCCTCGTCCTCGATGAACCCACTGGCGGACTGGACCAGGAAGGATTGAAGGTTCTTTGGTCTATCCTTGCAGAGTGGCGTGATAAGGGGCGGATGATTCTCATGTCAACTCATGATATGGCTCTCCTTGAGCGTCATGTGGATCGTGTTTGTGTGCTGCGCTCAGGCCAGGTACTTGCTTGTGGAACACCCGACGAACTTCGACAGTCGGCTGGCATCTCGCACAAGGTGATGATGCATTTTGCAGGTGATGAAGCTTCGGAGCAGGCGATTGCATTGACGGAAGCTCTCGAAAAATGGGGAAAAGGTATCCTTACTCAACCTTCGACATCATCGGAAGCTAGAACAGAGGGTCGTGTTGCGACAGGCACCAGCAGGCCAACACAGCTTTCTCTTTCTGTCCCTGACCGTGACTTGCTTGAATTTCTGACCTTGCAAGGCCAGTTTCCCGGGGCATTGCGTCGTATACGAATTGAAGAACCAACACTCGACGTTGTCTATGAAAAGCTATTGGAGGAGGGCTAGCCATGGGACGAGTTGCTCGGGCATTGATGCTCCATGAATTTCTTGAACGCACACGAGACAAATGGGTTTTGGTTGCCAGTCTTTTGTTTGCTGCCTTAACTTCGGCTGTTGCTCTTTATGGCCGAAAAGCAGGTGCAAACGCTGTCGGTCTAAC
>JALTMC010000161.1 GCA_027005175.1 Myxococcales bacterium | reverse complement strand
GGACGGACGTTCTCCTCGACCCGCCTTGTTGACTCCATACACTCCTCCCGAAGATCTGGCGCAGGCCATCATCGCTGAACTTTCAGCCGAACTCTTTGGACTCGATAAGGTCGGTATATACGATGAATTCATCTCTCTTGGTGCCGACTCCTTGCTTGCGGTTCGATTACTGAATCAACTTTATCAGCGTTATGGATTGACCTTGTCGCAGAAAGCTCTGTTTCGGAGCCTCTGTGTGTCGCAGATGGCGTCATATATCGATGAGGAGCAACTGGAGGCTTGGCGACTTGAGAATTCAGAAGCTGCTGAGCAGCTTCTAACCGCCTTGTCTCCTGGAGCACGCCTTGCTACTAAAATCCAGAATGACCCTGAGGTTGCGACTACCCCGATTGTCTCTGCCTTCTCTTCTCTTTCAAAAATGAAACCGTTTCACTATGACGGGGTTGAGGCATCTCGCAAGCTGTCTACAATGGGAGACGATCTGGAGGAGATTCTCATCCCGCTGAGGGTTCACGGAACACGTCCGCCTCTCTTTTTGGCTCATCCTGCTGCAGGTGTGATCTTTCCTTACTATGAATTGGCCCGCTTACTCGGCGATGACCAGCCTGTTTTTGCTCTGCAGGCTCGCGGTGTTGAGGGGGAGCACAGCTATGACCGAACGTGTGTTGAGCAAGCGACCCGGTATCGAAAGGCGATACAGTTTCTACAACCGGAAGGACCTTATTATCTCGCTGGATTTTCGTATGGGTCTTATCTCTGTTACGAGCTTGCTTTGCAATTTAAAGAACGAAGTGAAGAGGTTGCATTCCTTGGCTTGATTGATGAGTTGGTGCCGATGGATGGGCTTCGCACCCGGATGAGCGACTTGGCTCAACTTTTTGTTGGCCAGTCTCTGCGATCGTTGACAGAGCATTTTAAGGACTATCTCTTCTTGAAAGCCGAAAATCAGGAAGAGTCAAAGAGTGAGAAGGTCCGTTGGAACGGGGGATCACAGGAGCATCGACCGAAGCAGCAGATCTTTCGGAGTTGGCTCCAGCGATCGACCATGGCGGCGTTGTTGCCCAAAGAGTCTCACTTGTTGATGCTCAACCAACCAGCGATGCGTCCGATGTTTGAACTGTTTGTGTTGCATTGTTGGAATGGTTTCCAATACTCTCCTCCGTCCTATGATGGACCTGTCAACGTCTTTCAGTCACCTTGGACAGCAAATTTGTGGAAAAAGAGGAAGGGAGGAGGGGATGCGTTGGGTTGGGAGCGGCTTGTGAAGGGGCCTCTCACAAGTCATCTCTGCGCAGGTGACCACTTGGGAATGATTCGACAACCTCATGTTCAGATCTTGGCGAAGGAAATGAGAAATGCTATAACAAGTGTCATTTAGTATTCTCATGTTGAGGAGCAACCCATGTTGCAGTTACCCGGGTATAGAGTGGATTGTGTTCTTTCATTGGGAGTTCGCTCCATTGTATATCGGGGGAAATGCCTCAAAGATTCCAAACCTGTCGTGATTAAGGAGCGCACAGCGGAATCTCTTTCTTATCGGGACTTGGCCCGCTTTCAGTATGCCTTTCAACTTTGCAATCAGCTTGAAGTGGAGGGCGTTTGTAAACCTTATGAACTCCTAGAGTTTGAGAAGCGTCCAGTGCTTGTGATGGAGGATGTTGGAGGGGTCTCCCTCCGTCAATACATCGAAGAACACTCCATGGATGTTTCTAGTTTCTTGATGATCGCGATTCAATTGGCCTCTATTCTCGACCGATTGCATCAGAAAATGGTCATTCACAAAGATATTAAACCTGCCAATATCATTGTCGAGCCCACCCGAAAACGCGTGCAACTGATCGACTTTGAACTCGCATCACAACTCACCCGTGAAACTCCGGAGGTTCAGAGCCTCTCTTCTTTGGAGGGAACTCTTGGCTATATTGCACCAGAACAAACGGGCCGTATGAATCGAACTGTGGATTATCGCTCTGATTTGTATTCATTGGGTGTTACATTCTACGAGATGTTTGTGGGGGAGTTACCTTTTTCTGGGTCTGATCCTATGAGTTTGATCCACTCTCATATCGCAGTGGTCCCCTCTGCACCTCATATTGAAAACACTCACGTCCCTCTGCAAATCTCGAAGATGATACTAAAATTAATGGCGAAAACGCCGGAAGACCGGTATCAAAGTGCATTTGGTCTCAAACAAGATCTGCAACGTTGCCTGGAGCAGTTCTTACAGACTGGCTCTGTACCGTTGTTTCCTTTGGGTATCACCGATCTCTCGCCACAACTCCAGATATCACAACGTTTGTATGGTAGAGAGCAAGAGATTCGCGGCTTGATGAAAGCCTTTGCACAAGCCAGTGTGGGGGATGCACAATTTTTTTTGGTAAGTGGCTATTCTGGGGTTGGTAAGACCTCCTTAATCAAGGAAGTCCACAAGCCTATTGTGGAAGCGAGAGGGAGCTTTCTCTCTGGCAAGTTTGACCAGTTTCAAAATATCCCGTACGCAGCCATCTCACAAGCTTTCTCACAAAAAGTACAAGATATCTTGACAGAGCCAGAAGAAGTGATTCGAGGCTGGAAAGATATTCTCGAAGAGGCTTTGGGGAGTCAGGCTCAGTTGATGCAGGATGTGATACCTGAATTGGCTCTTTTGTTGGGAGAGCAGCCTGCCGTTCCCATGGTGGCTCCTATCGAGGCCCAAAACCGATTTCATCGGGTGTTCTCTCGGTTTGTTGGCGCCTTTGCTACGCCAGATTCTCCCCTTGTTTTGTTCCTTGATGATTTGCAATGGGCCAACTCGGCCTCCATCCAACTGCTCAAGCTTCTTCTCACGGACCCATCGATGAGATATCTCTTTGTGATTGGGGCTTACCGGGACAATGAAGTGTCTGATGCACATCCTCTTTCTTTGTTAATCCAGGAGCTTGAAGAGAAAAACTCCAATCTCACACAGATCTCCTTGCAGCCTCTGCAGCTTAAGGATGTATGTCGATTGGTTTCGGATACTTTGCATCAAAGTATCGAAAGAGTCACTCCTCTTGGCAGATTGATCTTTGAGAAAACGTTGGGTAACCCGTTTTTTGTGGAACGTTTTTTGTTGACGATTTACGAAGATGATTTGCTTTCTTTGGATCGTGAAACTCACCACTGGACCTGGGATATGGCGGGGATTCAGGGGAAGGATGTCTCTGCTCATGTTGCTGAGTTAATGTCTCAGCAAATCCTGCGATTGCCGGAAGCCTCCCAGGAACTGTTACAACTGGCTTCTTGTGTTGGAAATCGTTTCAGTCTTCAGCTTCTTGGTGATTTGGTGGGGCAAACTCCACAGCAAGTTTCGGATGACCTGTGGCCTGCTGTGGAAGAAGAGCTTATCGTACCTATTGGTGACGAATACAGATTTATTGGATTGCGCCTTGGAGAAGATGATACGTTTCTGGCACAGGGAAAGGAGCTTCATTATCGATTTCTTCACGACCGAATCCAGGAAGGTGCCAGTGAACTTCTTGACTCGAATACACGCGCTGAGGCTCATCTCAATATTGGTCAGTTGTTAAAAAAGAATGGACGAGTAGAGGAATACCCAGAGGCACTTTTTGATGTCGTGAATCACCTGAATATGGGACGGAGCTTACTTACCTTAGAGGAAGACCGGGATGAACTGGCTGCATTGAATCTTCAAGCAGCCAGGCGAGCGATGGAAGCCTCTGCCTGGCAGTCTGCTCTCGCCTTTGTTACGACTGCAACAGATCTGTTGCCCGATGACCTGTGGCAACACAATCGTGAAGAAGCATTTAACTTTTACTTTAGTCGTTTAGAGGCTGCTGTTGCATGCGGGGAACACGACCTTTGGGAGCGTTTGGAGGCCCTCTTACTAGAGAAGTGTCACAGTTTAAAGGAAAAAACCCTCATTCATAAGTTGAGAATTAAGCGGCTGCTTATCTCCAGTGAACATGCAGATGCGATTCAGGCCAGTTTGGAGGCTCTTGCCCTCTTTGGATTTGAAACCCCTGATTCTCGTGAAGGTTGGCAGTCTGTGACTATGGCTGAAGGTGCGAGAATCGCAGAACTTCTCGATTCGCGGGCTGTGGCAAGCCTATCTTGCTTGCCTGCCATGACCGATCCTGATGCAATATTGCAACTCGAATTGTTGGTCGAACTCGCTCCAACTTCGATGGTGAAACCGGAGCTGTTTGCATTTGTGGTCTCAAAAATGGCTCGGTTGTCTATTGAGTATGGGCACAACGTCACGTCACCGATTGGTTATATCTATTATGCGGCCTTTCTTGCGGCACTGCAAGAATATGAGCAGGCCGATGCATTTGGCCAACTTGCCCTGGATCTGAACGATATGTATGGTTCTGCGCTTCGTGCTCCTGTGGATCATATGTACGGCTCCTTTGTTGCACATTGGCAACATCCTTTTCGCGAGGTACTGGTACATCTCAGACGCTCTCTCATCGAGGGAACGGAACACGGAATCTTCAATTCAGCGGGGTGGGCTACTCTTAATATCACTCCCTTTATGCTTGAAGGTGGAGTTGAACTCTCCAAGCTTCTCAAAAAGGCTCAAGAATACGCTTTGATTGGGCGGGATGTTGTTAAATACACCGATATCTATTCTTTTCAACTGGGGATGCAGCATATTGTAATTGACCTCATGGGGCTCTCGGATGCCAAGAAAGCATTGGAGGGTGATGGGCTCTCGGTGGAGGAGATCGATTCTTCGTTGTCGCATTATCCTGCTGCTTTGGGATATCTATACACCCATCAATTGGGTGTGATGTGTATCCTTGGTCAGTATGATGAGGCTCTTGAAAAGTTGGGGGCAGCGCAACAGACGGCGGCGATTATCCCTCAGGGGGTGGCCTTTGCTGCTTTGCGATTTTATGAAAATATCTTGTTTGCCGCAAAATATTCAGAGGCAGAGGAGGAAACCAAAGCTCACTATGTAGAGGCGATGGAAGCCAACCTTCGGCAATACGCTGTTTGGGCGAAAGGTGCTCCAGAGAATTACAAAGCCAAGCACCTGTTGATGGAAGTGGAGCTTCAGGTCCTGAAGGACCCCGATTGTACGGGGATTATGGAACAGTATGACCACGTGATTCACATGGCTCAGATACATGGTCTTCTTCATGTTGAGGGAATGGCTCTGGAACGTGCCGGTCGGTACTGTTTGTCGCGCAATCAGCCTCGTATGGCACGAGGTTATCTTATCGATGCTCACCTTACTTTTATGAGTTGGGGTGCGCTTGCAAAGGTGCAATTGATGGAGAGTGAATTTCCAACACTGCACGCCAACCAGTTGTATCATTGGAGTCCGGCTAGAAATGTATCAACCTCCAAGACAGGGACGCAGACATCGACTGGACTCGGTGGGCAATTGGATATGCTGTCGATCCAAAAAGCCACACAAGCGATTTCCAGTGAGATCGTATTGGAGGGGTTGTTAAGCAAGCTGCTTCATATTGTTGTTGAAAATGCAGGCGCACAAAAAGGTTTCTTACTGTTACGGCGTCATGGGGAGTTGCTGCTTGAAGCGCAAGTGGATACGATCGCTGGAACGACTCAGGTCCTACAGGGAGTGCCTCTTGAAGAAGCCGCTATTCCCGTCACTTTGATTCGGTTTGTTGCCCGCTCGCAAGAACGTGTTGTTCTCGGCAACGCGATAGATGATCAGCGTTATGGAACAGATCTTTATATTGTGGAGCACAAACCCAGGTCTGTGTTGTGTATGCCGATTCGTACACAAAACAAAATGGTGGGGGTTCTGTATATCGAAAACCAACTTCTTCCCCACGCATTTACAGCAGAGCGATGTGCTATCCTCGATATACTTGCAGCACAGGCCGCGATTTCTCTAGAGAATGCGACGTTGTACAACGAGCTTGAAGCCAAAGTTGTCGAGCGCACTCACGAATTAAGTCAAACGCTTGAGCAACTGGAGGAGCGCCACCTCAAGTTACAAAATGCTCAGGCTCAGCTCGTCGAATCGGAAAAAATGGCTAGCCTTGGTAGCATGGTTGCGGGTGTTGCCCATGAGATCAACAACCCTGCCAACTTCACATTGCAAGGTGCCAACAACTTGCATCGGAGACTGACAGAGTTCAAAAGATTTATCTTTGAATTGGCCGATGCCAACGAGGACTCTGAACTTACCGAGTTGTTTGATAAGAAGTTTGCACCGATGTTTCGGAATCTGGGTGCGATCTCCGATGGAACGGAGCGAATCAAGCATATTGTGGATGATCTTCGCAGCTTCTCTCGGTTGGACGAAGGTGAATTTAAGAGAGCAGATGTCATCGCAGGTTTGGAGACCGCCTTGACCCTCTTTAAGGCCAATACTTCTCAAGATGTAGATGTGGTGTGTCACTATATGTCGAAGCCTCGTCTGGACTGCTGGCCTGCTCAGTTGAATCAGGTTTTTATGAACATCATGGTCAATGCACATCAGGCGATTCGAGAACGACGGAAGCCCACAGGTGAGAACTCTCACAAAGGGACATTGCATATCGTCTCGTCTGTGAAAGAAGACCACTTTCTCTTGCAGTTTAAAGATGATGGATGTGGGATGTCTGAGGAAGTGCTCGAACACATCTTTGAGCCATTTTTTACCACTCGGTCTGTTGGTGAAGGGACTGGACTGGGGATGTCCATGTCTTATGGCATCATTCAAAAGCACAAGGGTAGGATCGAAGTCCATTCGGAGGAAGGAAAAGGTACTTCTGTGACGATCTTTCTTCCTTTGTCCGGCACAGTATGAGGATTTCTGGATGAGGCGAGGTCTTCTTCTTGTTGGATGCGCTTGGGGATTCTCTCTGCTTTTGACGGGTTGCCTTGCGTCCCAAACAAAAGAGCGTCGTATCTCGATCTCCCCACAGGAGCGAAAGCTCCAACGACAAGCGATGAATGCGTTGGGGCAGGGAAACACAGCCATGGAGGCTGCGGCATGGACGTCTCTGCTGCGACAGTTTCCCAAGGGAGGTCTTGCGGGGAAGGCACACCTGCGTTTGGGTATGCTCGCCTACCAACAAAAAAATTGGAGCCAAGCGTGTTTGCATTTTGCAC
>JALTMC010000160.1 GCA_027005175.1 Myxococcales bacterium | reverse complement strand
TCGAGAGTTCTGCCAGATTGGTTTGGTTTCCGCCTCTTCCTCTTCTTGTGGAAGCATCCGTTCACCACCAAACCAATAGAGGATGGGGTACATAATGACAGTGGCCAGGCAGATATACCAAAGAAGCCGTAAGCTTGCGTGCTCTACATCGCGAACACTGAGCGCGACAAAGAAATAAATCAATGACACCACAAGATGTGCTGGATACAGCCAGGGAAGTAACCAACTGCGAATTTGAGGAGGGTGTGGTTCCACCCACCGCTGCGAGATAAAGAGAAGGGCTCCCACAACAAAAGAGGGCACCACGCAAAACAAAAAGGCGGGGTGAACGTTGTAGATCAGGGCTGGGGGTAAGGTGATAAGTGTGAGGAAGCTGGCACCTGCTAAAACTGCAGTGCCCCAATTGTACTTGCAGTAGCGATACACTCGATCTACGGTTTCCAGGAAGGCATAGCCAGGGTCGAGAAACCATTTCCAAATCAACCAATGTGTGGGGGAGGTGCAGGCAAATAAGATTAACCATCGCCACACCCCACCATAGTTATTGAGTAGAGAGCGTATATTGAGTTCGATCTCACTCCATTGACGGTTTAAATCAGGCGATGCATTGGGTGTTCCCACACCTTTGCGAACCAGATTGTACAAGCTTAAGTAGCAGTTTTTAAAAAGATTCCATATGTTCAACTGATGCGTGAATAACAGGAGGATGATTAAACTCAGTAAGATCCGTCCAAATGGCTTGATCCAGGCCGGTGCATTAAGCTCAGTGCCATTCTTCCTTTTTGGAAAGACATAGGGACGAACGACAAAGTTCAACCAGGCCAAAAAACGATAATTATCTTCGGGCAACTTGACCTTGTGGCTTCGCACCTCTGACATAAGGGGTGGTGGAGCGGCTGTCTTTTTGAGAGCTTGAGGGCTCCGGGGGCTTGTTTTGGGTGTGGTCAACTGTTTTGTGAATGTTGGAGCAGGTAATAATTTTGCTTGTGTGCTTCGACGAATCTCACTGAGATGGGTCACACGATAGACAACGGAAAACATGACAGCTTCAGAGAAGAGCAAACAGGGAACCATGACGACCAGGAACATCGAGCGCGGGATCAGAAGCTCTAGCAAATTGACGGCGTCTTCCGAGGGGTACTCCCCCACACGCATTGCGCGGTAGTTGCGGAGCGCATCCATCCAGAAAATACGCATAATCGCTAGGGTGAGACAGATCACAAAAGCCAGGACACAAAAGAGAATCGAAGCGGACGATTCGAGGGTTTTGTTGCGCCACAAACGGTAGTAGAAGATCGTGCTTAGAAGGATCGGTAGGTACAGTATTCCGATGGCCCACAGCACGCGAATGGCTCCACCACGTCGCTCATTCAGGCCACGCCGACTGCGCTTTCGAAAGATTAAGTAACCACTTCCACCACACGCGAGCAGCGCAAGAAAAACATAGGGGATCAATTGGCCGCTGTGATTTTCGTGAACTTCATACAAGTATATCAGTACACCGATAACGCCCCCGATAATACTCAGCAGAAGGAGGGTGCTAAATACTTTTTCCCAGTTGGTGTGATGGTCACTGAGGTAGGCTAGAGGAAGTGCCAGCAGGCCAGCGGGAACCATGTAGAGGATCAGCGGTCCCTGTGGGTCGATCACAGCCATGACCCAAAAAGAGCCGAGTACACCCGCAAAGATACAGTAACGCAGAAAGACGTGGTACATCCCTCGAAAGACATAACTCAGCATACTGCGGATCGTCTCGATCCCCAGGTTTTGTAGAAATGTTTTGTCTGAAAACCGGTTGTTGTACCGCATGGCCCTACGTCATTTGTCCAGGGGAGATTCCCTGCAGGTCAACCTGGATTAAGCCCTCTTCCACTGTGAGATGTCAAGATACAGGGTCTACTTCCCCCAACAACGGGGTCTGTTTTCCTTCCATGCTATTTGCTTGATAAACCGGTAAATGCAGCACGGCACGTTTGTGACAGTGGGTCGAGCTTTTTTGTACAAGGTGCTGCTTCTGAAAGCCATGATAGACTCGAAAGGAACTGGCATACTGCAAGCTTTTCGAAACATGTGATGGAGTCTGAGATGGCTTGTCGATCTGTGGCATTGCATTGCTCTACACGGCTGGAGCAATCACTGATCTTCTCTGTTGTTGTGCGCTTATCTAGGCCGGGGATGCTGCAACTCCCCAACTTTGTATCAAGCGCTTCGTAGTATCTCGAACAAAGACTGACAGGGCTGTTGCACTGGATGAAAAATAGGCTGCAGAGGAAGATGCCAAGAAAGCTGCCTACCCACAATCGATGTACCATTCGAAACTCCTGTTAGGATTCGACAGAGGATAACTCTGGACGGGTGTACCAGACAGCCCAGGCCAGAAAAACAAATTGAAATACCAGTCGAACCCACAAGAATACCATCGGTATCTTGGCGTATCGATCTGTTGCGTGTTGTATCATCCAGATATGGACTGTCAAGAAGGCGAGCAGATGAACCACGATAAACCATGCACCCCAGCGTGTGGTCCGAGGAATCAACAACAAGATCCCTGCCACCATTTCTGTGGCACCGCTAAGGTGTACCATCCAAGTGTGAGCTGGAATATAGTCTGGCATCAGCGCGACATAAAATCCTGGAACTCGGAAATGATTGATCCCTGCGAGGATAAATCCAATGCCCAGCACCACTTTCAAAATATTCTTCAACCTTTTCAATTCGCTCTCCTTCTCAAAGGTGTTTTGCTGTCAAATCGGTAGGAGGAACCATCTTGCAGAGTGTGGTGGAAGAGAGAGTGGGGCTTCCTTGGGTGCATTGATGGTCAAGACCTGTTGAGCGTCTTCTGGCAGATCCAAAATGGTAACAGGAGAGTCTCCGCCTGCATGAAAGTAACCGCGAAGTTGGGTCTGTGCAGCCACTCGCTCTAAAACTAACAGGTGCTCTTCGGCTTGTACTTTTCGGAGAATAGGGCTTTGCATGGGGACGAGAGAACGACGCAAGTGGGTCAGTTGTCGAAAGAGTGTTTGGGTCTGTGTTGCGTTTTTTTTCAGAGGGGGCATGGGGGCGCGGTCTGGCCATATCTTATCAGGATTGGTTTGGGGGTTGGTTTGGGAATTGGTTTGGGGGTTGGTTTCGGTGGTTTCGCCTGTAAGTGGAAGTTCCGTGCCGTATGTGATCCAGATGGGCTCTGGACGAAACATGAGATAGGCGAGTGCCAGACGCAAGCGGTCGTATCGAATGGCCAGGGATAGAAATCGGCTTACGTCGTGGTTGTCGAGGAACAAGAGTCGAAAGGAGGGGTCAAAGGGTCCCATACGGAACTGGTAAAAGAGTTGTCGATCCCAGAATTCTGGTGCATCAATCGCACTGCGGGCGAAGAAGTCGAGCATGGCCTCTCGGTGTTGGAAGTCTGTGACAGTGTCCATGCCACGTTGTTCTGACAAACGACCGGGTTTATCGGAGATGATTTCACCCAGTAACAGCAGATCGGGGTTGCGTTGACGAACTCTGCTTCGGAGTTCTTGCCAGAAGTCATCGGGTGCTTCTTCCACCGCGTCGAGGCGCAGTCCATCGACGCCCCATTCTACGAGCTGTTCAATCCCTTGAAGTGTATATTCTCTGGCTTCTCCTGGGCTGAGGTTCAGCCAAGGGAGTTCTGGGTGCGTCGGATAATAAGAGTAGGTACTGGCATCGCCTCGTTCGACGGGAAAATCCTTGATGTAGAACCAACTGCGATAGGGAGACTGCTCTTGTTGTTTTAAAACGTCCTGAAATGCCGGATGTTGCTCATTGATATGTGTGACAGAGACATCAACAATCACTTTGAGGTGATGCTGTTGTGCCGTTTCCAACAGTCGAAGGAAGGCGGCTTTGCCTCCAATCATGGGGTCGATGGTCATCAGATCGGTGCTGTCGTATCGGTGGGGTGTGGGGGAACAGTGGACCGGGGTGAGGACGATCCCTGTCACTCCAAGGGAGGTGAGATAGTCCAAACTCTCCGTGATTCCATCCAAGTCTCCACCATAAAAGGTTTCGGCGGTTGATGTTGATTTGCGGGATTCGACACGTGGGTCGGGGGGGGAGTTGGGAGAGCGGTGCCATCGATCGACAAAGATCCCATACAATACAGCTCCTTCCAACCATTTCGGAGGCTGTCCTAGTGGTGTGCGTGGCGGTGGAAGTAAAAATGGATTGTTGGGTGCCTGAGGAAAGTGCATATGGGTCCATGGCACGGAGGTGGGCCATCGTCGAATCTCTGCACGCAGGAGTTGTCGTTTGCCACGTGTCATGACTCGGAGGAAGGGTACAGATGTGATGGGCTGAGGGGGGGTATGAGGGGATGATTCGTCACCACAGGTGAGACAGAGAGAGGAGGGGAAGGGGGAATCTTCAGAGATCTCCACGTGAATCACGATCCGACCGTCTTCCCATTGGGTCCAGTGCTGACGATCGGGCGCAAACAAGACCGGCTTCAGCAACCCTCCGACCATCAAAACACAGTTGGAGAAGCCCTCTGTATGATCAAGCAGTAGCGCGTTGGGATCCACCACCCATGTCTGTTGGTTGACACGAAATTTGTATCGATACAAACCGGGTTCCAATTTGAGGTGACATTCGTACTTCCCTGGCTCAACCTCCGTCATCGTGATAGGATGGTGCCAGTCTGGGAAGTCGCCGATGAGCTCAACATATTGACCTGAAGGGCCTGACCACTGTAGCGCAACTGCCACACAGGAAACTTCAGACATTCAACTGCTCCCTCACTGCAAATTTGTTTCATCGATAGACATTCTGAAGCAAACCATACCATATTGAAACTTGGATCGCGAAGCGAGACTGTGAATGTCACTTAAAGGCTGCATCTTCTCGTGTGCGAGCCCTGTCAGAACTTGCTCAAAAGGTGAATGAATGACTCGACGAGAATGTGATGTAGCCATTGTTGGTGCTGGCTTGGTGGGGTCGCTGCTGGCTATTTTTTTGCAGCAACAAGGGCAGCGCGTTCGGTTGTTTGAAAAACGACCTGATATGCGTGTGGATGACGTGGATGGTGGTCGGTCTATCAACTTGGTTGTGACATCACGAGGGATTCATGCGTTGTCGCAAGTGGGCTTGAAGGAGAAGATTCTGGCCATCACAACACCTGTGTATGGCCGTATGATACATGATGTGCAGGGAGAATTGATTTATCAGTCTTACAGTAAGGACAACACCGAGTGTAACTACTCTGTCTCACGCTCACAACTCAATAAAGAGTTGATGACTTGTGCTGAGCAGGCAGGTGTGGAGATCTCCTTTGGCTGTGAACTCGAAGATGCTGAGTTTGACAAAGGCGTCCTGACCTTTTCAGAAGGAGAGGTTCACACCCGTCGGGTATATGGGACAGATGGTTCTGGCTCTGCAGTGCGTCGTATTCTTGCCAGACAGAAACACCTGTCCGATCGAATCGACTTTCTGCCTCATGGATACAAAGAGCTTGTGATTCCAGCAGCACCGGATGGAAGCTATCTCATGGAGAAGGAGGCGTTGCACATCTGGCCACGTGGACACCATATGTTGATGGCTCTTCCAAACCAGGATGGCAGCTTTACTGTGACTCTGTATCTTGCCATGGAAGGTGATGTGAGCTTTGCAACCCTCAACACTTCCGAACGAGTGACGTCGTATTTTCATACACATTATCCCGACGCGATCGCACGAATGCCCTGCCTTACAACCGATTTTTTGGCCAACCCAACGGGGTTGTTGGGAACGGTCTGGGCTGACCCTTGGTTTTATCAGGACAAAGTGGCCTTGTTTGGCGACGCAGCCCATGGTGTTGTGCCTTTCTTTGGGCAAGGGATGAATGCCGGATTTGAAGATTGCACTGTGTTTATGGAGGCGATGACAAAGTATGGCGATGATTACTCTGCTATGTTTGCAGAATACTATCAGATCCAAAAGCCTAATGGCGATGCCATTGCTCGAATGGCCATCGCCAACTTTATTGAGATGCGAGACCATGTGGGTGATCCTCGGTTTCTTCTACAAAAGCAAGTCGAAGCTTTGTTGGGACGCACCTATCCTGAGCTATATTTGTCAAAGTACTCGATGGTGACACACAGCCTCATACCTTATGCTGTGGCAGAACAAGTTGGAGAGATTCAGAAGGATATCTTGGAGCAGCTTTGTCAGGGGATTAAACAGGCAGAGGACATCGATCTGGAGAAAGCAAAAGAACTCATCGCGCAGAAGCTAACACCGCTTTGGGATGCTGGGAGTGGCGACCTAATCAGTTCACCAAATCCATCGTAAAGAGCCCCCGAATCCATCGTAAAGAGCCTCGAATCTATCTGTGGACACAACTTGAAATGTTCAAGCGATTCGGTCGCTGTTCCTACGTCCGGATGCTGGGTTGTCTACCAGTTATCGTCATCGCTTCCTGAACCCCAGTCGCCACCGTCATCCCAACTACTATCATCGCTTCCTAAGTCCCAGTCGCTTATGGGGGAGTCGAATATATCATCGCCACCAGAGCCATCGCCACCAGAGCCATCGCCACCAAAGTCATCGCCACCAAAGTCATCGCCACCAAAGTCATCGCCACTGGTAGCAGAGGCGAAGTCGATATTGTCGGTATATCCGGTGTCATCAAAGCCAGCGTCACCGACACCCACTGTATCTGTGTCAAAACCTGTATCTATGTAGCCTCCGTCACTATAGTTTATGGGCTCTGTGTCCCAGCCGGCATCGATGAACCCGTCACCTACGGGATCATAGATCTCGGCGGGTTCCATCCCAAAGGCTGCGTCGTAAGCGAGGAAGTCGTCGTAATCACCTTCGTATTCAAAGGCGGGTATGCTGTCGTCTAGGAAGAGGGAGCCATCATCGGCAAAGTGCATGGTGTCATAGGCATCCCAATCGGAGGTCCAGGTGTCAAAAGCGATATCACTGGCGTAGCCGAGCATACCGCCGTAGGGATCGACAAAGGACAGGTAGGACATATCCCAGGCAAACTCCACAGCAGCACCGACCATCACAAAGAGGGCGAAGTCGTAGAAGGGATCGTAGTAATAGTGATAGAAGGGATCGTAGG
>JALTMC010000159.1 GCA_027005175.1 Myxococcales bacterium | reverse complement strand
ATCCAAGCTAGGATCAGCCAACCCCTGTGAGTTGACCCCCAAGCCAACCGTGTTGCAGTTTGGCTTTGTGGGTACAGGCAAAGCACGGCAACTTCCGGTCGAATTGACCAATGGTGGGTTTGGTGACTGTTTCCTGACCAAGTTGACCATCAACCCCAACCCCGGAAATGTTTTCTCTGTCACCACACGCCTTCCCGCTCAAGGACAAGTGATTCCCTCGGGCTCGAAGTTTACTCTGACAGTCGCTTTTACCCCCAACTCAGCCACAGTATTTCAAGGCAAACTGTTGTTGACCTCCAACGACAGCCGAAGCAAGTCTATCGAAATCAAACTCATTGGCTCCAGCGGCAAACTTTGCCTTGAAGCTCTCCCTGCTCCGCTGGACTTTGGCTCTGTCAAAGTCGGCTGCAGTAGCTCACGCCAACCCTTGGAGGTATTCAACTTGTGTACCAAAGCAGTGAGTGTCACCAAGCTCGCCTTTGGCAAGGGAACCAACCTCAAAAACAAGGAATTCCGTATCAAAGCAGCCCCCAACCTTCCTCGCACAGTAACGTACGGACAATCATTTACCGTACAACTCTCTTATGTGGCATTGGATCTAGGCCCTGACCTTGGAACACTTGAGATCGAGAACAACTCTCCGGGCCAATCACCTATCATTGCAACATTGCGCGGAGAAGGAGTGAGCACCGATGCTCAAAAAGATGTCTTCCGCCAACTTAAGAATCCACAGATCGATATCCTATTCGACGTCGATGACTCCTGCTCCATGGGAAATGACCAATCCAATCTGGCCAGAAACTTTCGATCTTTTATCGTTTGGGCCTCCAAACTTAAGGTTGACTATCACATCGGTGTGATAACCACAGATGCTGGTAAAAGAGGATGCCTACGAGGCTCCGTCAAGATCGTAACACCCAACACTCCCAATCTTACATCCGTTCTTTCAGGCAATGTGAGAGTGGGCACAAGAGGCTCAGGACGTGAGCAAGGTCTGTTGACTTCCCATCAGGCTCTGACCGCCCCCTCCCTCACAGGTTGCAACAAAGGCTTCTATCGTCCAAACGCCTCACTCTCCATCGTATATGTGTCGGATGAACCAGACTATTCCACACGACCCGTGAGCTTCTACATCAACTTCTTACGAAGCCTCAAAGGACTGCGTCACCCCGACAAGATCCGTGTCTCAGCCATTGGCCCGACCTCTGCATCGTCCTGTAGATCCAGTGGTCGCTGCCGTTATTATGCGGTAGCCATGGCCTTGCGTGGTATCTACACAAATATAAACAGCGGCAACTGGGGTGGAACGCTCAGTAACCTCGGCGCTGTTACCTTTGGATACCGCTCTCAATTCTTCTTGAGCCGACCCGCCGACTCCAAAACCATCAAGGTCAAAGTCAATGGACAAAGTGTCCCACAAGGTGGAAGTAACGGCTGGACCTTTGACGCAAGCAACAACACTGTCAACTTTGGCAAAGGCGCTGTCCCCCCAGCGAGTGCCCTGATCGAGATCTCCTACAACGCTCTCTGCCTCCCCCCTTGACCTCCTGACCCAGATGACTCGAACTTATGTTTCTCAACTCGCCCAGCGTTGGTGCTTACGTCCTCTCTCCCCCTCCAGACTCAGATAATACCTTCCCTTTGTTCTCATCACACCTCTTCCCCATCCAACCTTCGCATCCTCTCCTACTCCCCAACCCAAAGCACCCATCGACACGTACACACTGAGACACAAAAGAAATTCAAAAACTCAACCATCATAACTTGTTGCATCCCAATCATGACTGTGCGATGATGAAACCCTTGTATTCAAAGAGGAGTATATCCATGTCGCAAAAGCCCTGGTTCGTAGGGGTCCGCATCTTTGTTATCAGCTTTCTTTCTTTTCTCGGGTTCTTCTCCGCCTGTGGTCCCAGCGTCACAGTTTGTAAGGATGACTTCGATTGCAAAAATGGCTTTTATTGTGGTGAAACCTCCACCGGACAAAAGATTTGCATCAAGAAGCAGATCAAAGATAGTGGTAATACTCCCGACCAGCCCGCCACCAATACCAACACCACGGGCTGCAAAAATGATAGTGATTGTAGAGGCACAACGTTCTGTAATAACGGTGTATGTAAGACCAGAAACAACACCAATACCAACAACACCAATACTAACAACACCAATACTAACAACACCAATACTAACAACACCAATACTAACAACACCAATACTAACAACACCAATACCAACAACACCAATACCAACAACACCAATACCAACAACACTCCGCCAGGAAGTTGCAAGATCCCGTCATACAGCCCAGGCAGTGTGAAGCCCAACAATGGCCAGCAAGTACCTTTGGACAACTTGGACAAAGCATTCTTCCGGGAATTAGCTCGAATCTATTATGTCAGTCAGAGTTGCCATAATCAGATATGGGGAGGGCAATATCAAATGCATCGAATTCCCACCTACTTGGTAAATATTGGTGCAGCAACACCAGGAACCAGTAGTGGGAAGAAGGGCTTCATCATCAACCACCCCAGTCCTCCAGCGGGTAGCAAACTCATCGACAGCAAGCTCACGTATGGAATCCCCAACGTGTACCAGTTTGATGGTGCAGCCAAGTCAATCACACAGCCAGGCTTTGACTTTGGCCTCAAAGTGGGCAACACCAATGTATATGCTTTTGAGTATAGCAGCGGTGATGCCTTTACAAACCCAACGGCAAAAAGTCAGACCACCGGAAAGGTCACAGATGTTTTTGCTTTTTTTGTACATGAAGCCTTCCATCGCGTTCAAGACTACGAAGAGAAGTGGAAATATCCCCCTGGAAATCAAGACTCCTCCGGCTATCCTGTCACAGAAGAACTCACAGGGTTAGCGATCTTGTTGGGAGCGGTCTTGATCGATGGATTTGTGGGAGGCATCCCGGCAGAACAAGCACTCAAGATGTACTATGCCATTCGCAAACAGCGCATCGAGAAAGATACAAGCTCCACCAAATTAATCACAAACCTCGACAACTTTCAGGAGTGGTTGGAAGGTATGGCGATGTACGCAGAACACAAGTATCTCTCCGTCTTGGGTTTGCAGTACCCAAACAAAGATCCCAACAGTATTCCAGGCCGTATTGTATATTTTACAACTCTTCGAGCAAGTGATAGCAAGAATGATGTTATAGATACGTTTGCAGCTAGGTATTACGCCACAGGCGCAGCCGTGGGCCTGATGCTCGACAAAGTGGGAGACCGTACCTGGAAAACCCGGATACGTCAGGGTCAAACCCCCTATGCCATTGTTGCAGCAAAGTACTCATCCCTGTCGAATAGCCAGCTCGCCCAACTTGTTCAACAAGCCAAGCAAAAATATGACTACAATGGAAAGATCCTGCCCATCGCCAAAAGCTACGCCTCCAAAAAGTAGTGCTTCCACTTTGCCAAGAACACCCTCCCAGATTTGAAAAAATAGGTCGTTAAGCAATCATTGGGTGGGGAGATCCGTTGGCAGAAGAGAAGAGAGACCGCGCTATTGTTGTTGTCGTCGCGGAGGCGAAATATGCAGTTTGAAAAGCAGACATTGAATCGGATCTACCGTTACTGTTTATCTTTACAAGGAGACTCGGAGATAGCGTATGATCTTATGCAGACGGGATTGGAGCGGTACTTGCGAATGGAAGCCAATCGTAAAGATGCCAAGCAAGTAGCACCCAATAAGCCGTTGTCTTATTTGTTCAGAATTGTTCGCAATGCATTCATTGATCAAAAGAGGCGGCAAAAGGGTAAGTCCTGGGAGTCATGGGAAGATGCAGAGAATGAGGTACATACCAATGTGATATGCGCCGGATTTCAATCGATGGATGATATCTTAATCGATCGAGAGGAAGTGGAAGCCATCCTGGAACAACTGCCTGTATCCCATCGTGAGCTTTTATTTTTATGGGCTGTTGAAGGCTATACCGTTCAGGAGATAGCAGAGATTATGGACGTGCCCCGTGGCACATTGCTGGCACGGCTGCACCGGATTCGTATAAAGATCAAGGCTTCCCAGGCTCCCCCCACACAGGAACCTGGTAGAAGGGAGGCAAGGGGATGACAGAAACCAAAACCAAACAATCCATCAAGACTGTGGTGCGAGAGTACTATGAATCGGCGGAGTTGACGGAGGAGCAACTCGAACGATTGCAGCACATGCAAGAGATATCCCAAGCCAACTCTGTGAGTCCGCATGAGAAGTTACAAGCCATGAGAGAGCAGCTCGCCTCTCGCTCTGCTGGAAGCACACCTTCCGAAAAGATCCTATCGATCCAAGAGGGCCTCGACCCCGAGAATATGCCTTCCATATCAACGTCATTTCAATACGAACAACCTGTCGCTTCCAAAAGAAAACGACTCTCCCTGTGGTTGGTAGGACTTCTCATCGCCGGAGTTTTCGGACTTGTTTGGTTCTCCCAACAACCCACAACTTCTTCTGCTGGCCTGACACCACCTCTGTTGCGATCAGTAACAACATACCACCAACAATACAGCCAGCCTGTGGAAAAGGTAGCTTCATTGCTGGAGTTGAGAAGAAGGTTCACAGCCCTGCAATTTAATACAGTTGCCTCCACCCATCTGCCGACGTCACAATGGCAACTTATGGGAGGAAGCACCACTCAATTTAACAAGCAAGCGGCAGTGGTGCTCTATTACCATCACCGCAAAACAGGAAAACGCTACACTCTCCACCAAATGCCCCCTTGGTCCAAGCAATCCAAGCTCCAACAAGCATGGATTGGAAGCTACAACAAACTTCCCCTCAAAGTCTGGCAAGAGCGAGGGCTCCTTCTCATCCTTGTAGGCCCTTGACATCCTCCTTCACCCCATCCGATATAGTGGGCCGTTCTTTTTCAGGCTTATGCTGTTGTGGCCCTCTTTCTTTTTGGGGAGTTTGTGATGTCTATGTTCGTAGGTAAAGGTAGGTACAAAAGGCCCGGAGTGGTTCTTTGTCTACTCAGTAGTTTCTTTATGTTATGGCCTCTCGTATCAGGGTGTTCACCTTGGATTAAGGTCGGTGATATTGCAACATTTCAGTTGCGGGTCAATGGGAGATCAGACAACAAGATTCTGGTTCCGGGAAAAGCTGTGAAGCTGGATGTTGTTCTGATTGATCGCAAGGGGAAATCCCACTCCTTGGCTCAAAAGCAATTGCCAGCCAAGCACGTCAAAATTACGGTATCAAGCAACGCCAAATACAATCCCCAAACTCGGATGTTAACGCCATTAAAGCCGGAAGAGACCGATGAGATCTCAGAAAACAGTGTCAACAACTACAAAGTGACAGTGCTGTACTTCAATCGCAAGGAGGTATTTACTTACAAACCTGATATCGCAGCAGTGTTTGGCCCAGAGCCCAAGAATGTGAAGAGCATGAAGGTCACAATCGTTGCAGAAAAAGGAAAAAAGCCACCTTACTACAACAACATGCAGGGTATTTTATTTGCAAAGCCCAAGGCACCGCTGTTGACACCAGGGAAGAAGATCTATTTGTTCATCGAAGTTTCTGATGGAAAGCGAACGTACAAATATCACTCCCTCAAGCCTTCTTATGACTTCGATCTCTCCGTGAAACGATTGTCCTTTCAAACGCAAAATATGCGATGGGACTCGGAGTCAGAGTCCGTGATTCCCTCCAAGGCTCCTTCTGTCAAAGGCAAGCTCTACAAGCTGACGATCGTGTACAAGGGTGCCAAAAATATCCAACAAAAGTTTACGTTCACACCCGACTTCGCGATGCTAAAAGGCCCCGACCCCAAGTTGGCGAAGGCATTTAAAGTTTCCTTGGGAACCGATCCCAAGTCATCTCTCACCAAGATACTACCTGGCAAAGCGGTCCCCTTGAGCATTCGAGTACAAGACAAGTATGGACGTTGGTTCTACAACAGTACCAAAGGCCGAAAGGTCCCAGCTTATGCCAAAGATAGAGTCTTTCCAGGTTCTCTGGTTAAGATCGAATCAGAGACACTTAAGTATGATCCAAGCAAAGGTGTATTGCAAAGTTCACTGGCGAAGGCCAGCGAGATGGTTGATAAGAAGTATGAGTTTACAGCATCGTACAAAGATCGCGAGGAGTTTAAGTCGGAACAATCGCTGGAGCCAGACTTTCTTGGCTTGGTAGCCCCTCACATTTCAACCCAAGAGAAGATCCTACTCAAAAGCCCCAAAGGGATCAAAGGTGGTGATGGTGGAAGAGGAGCCAATGGTGCAGATGGACAAGATACCAATGATCCGTCACGACGTGCAGAGGCAGGCAAGCCAGGAGAGCCCGGTGGGACAGCCATCCCTGGTGCTCCAGGAGAGCCGGGGCCATCCGTTCGACTCAATGCGGGGGTAGTACAATCTCTCGATGGCAAAAAGAAATACATTCTCATCCAACTCAAGATCGAAGACAAAGGAACAAAGTATATCCTTCGCCCCTATGATGCCAAACCTTTGCGTATTGTGACTCAGGGTGGTGATGGTGGCGATGGTGGAATCGGTGGTCCCGGTGGAAAAGGCGGTAGCGGAGGCAACGGCTGGCGCTCTGGTCACGGTGGCAATGGAGGCAATGGTGGCGAAAGTGGAAATGCCGGTGCTGGCGGCAATGGTGGTAGCATCCAAGCCTTCCTCAGTAGCTCCGCTCTCAAACGCAAGTTCAAGTTCCAATCCATCGCTGGCAAGGCAGGAAGAGCAGGCCAAGCGGGTCGCCCAGGAGCCGCTGGTCTGCCCGGGAAAGTCGTTGGTGATGGCGGAAAAACAGGTGTATCCTCCCGTGGAAACGATGGAAAAAAAGGAGCCCCTGGCAAGGCCGGAAAACCCGCCAAAGATGGAAAGCGCGGCAGGATTCGAGTCCGCATTCAAAGTGATGTTCTGACCAAGTTCAGCAGAAAAATCCCTGCTGTCCTCAAAAAGATCCTCAAACCCGCCAACGGTGACTGGTAACTACCATCCTCCCCTCACAACGAACCCCAAACCCACCAATGATGACTGCTGACTACCATCCTCCCCTCAAAACACTCCTCCAGCCCACCAACGATGACTGCCGACCACCATCCTCCCCTCAAAACACTCCTCCAGCCCACCAACGA
>JALTMC010000158.1:3392-24331 GCA_027005175.1 Myxococcales bacterium | reverse complement strand
ATGTCACGGCAAAACGCAAATGGTTCGTGGGGAACCATAGATCAAGCCAAAGCCAGTAACCTGGAAAAAATTCGTCCCACTCTTCACACGATTCTGGCTTTGCAAGCAAGCCGCACCATCACAGCAACAGAAAAAAAGCAAAAGAAAGCATCGAGGATTGGTTGGATCGCAAGTAGCGCATGTCTGCTCTCCAAAAATCTCCCACCCGCCTTTTCCTCACGCCAAAACCCAGAACCTGTTTGTCTTCTACGCCAAGCCATCAACCGATCGAACTCTCGGGTGGAAAGGTCACTCTTGGCAGGACTTCATTGGCTCGTAAAGACAGTCGAGAAAAACGCTAGCTTTGACAGCATCTTTCCCAGCTATGTGATTCTTCTGGATCAGCTACGACAACATCACCAGTTCCAGCCTGTGGGCTATATCGCAAGACTTTTGCTACAAAATGCCTTTCGGCGAGCAAGACCTCACCTCAGTGATATCTTTGACAAGACGATGGAGGACAAATGGCGCTTTATCTCCATTCTTCCCCTACTGTACGAATACAATATCTCACAAAAAGCCTATCTTAAATTCTATCAAACTCGATTTCCCAAAGGGTTTCCCAACGCAAAGAAGAAGCTCTTCGCACAGGCTCTCAAAAAGAAGGACTATGAAGATCTCAACAATCTTCTGGAGCAAGAGGCAAGACTGTATGCCTTCCTCAAAGATCACCCTCGTAACCCTTATGCGCTGCGAGCCAGTCGGCTTCCCCAGTACTTAAAACAGCTCACTCGAATAAAGCTCACTGAAACATTTCAAGGAAATGACGAAGCCTATACGGACCAAAACTACCTCGTTCTTCGCTGGTTATCGTTGCTCAAGACATGGGGAAAAAGAACCAGCAACACACGGGTCCTACAGACACGCCTTCAAACCATCTTGCAAAAAGAGTTTGCCACCATTCGCCACAAAACAGAAGATATGGAGCTACAGGCAACCACCACACAGCGGTTGTTGGAAATGTCAAACAAGAAGCTCCCCCTCAAAAGCACGATTCACCACCTGATTTCGCTTCAAAACATCGATGGCTCTTGGGGAACCGATGAAGACTTCAGTAAAGGAACTCACCTCGCCACCCGCCCCACATTTACAGTGTTACGAGCCCTGCACGCTCAACTCTCCAAGACACACTCCACAACACCACAGACCTCTTTGCCAACATGGCTCAAAAAAAGCACCTGTGCTCTCACCAAAGGACTCCCGCCCGCTTTCCAAACACGTCAAAATCCAACAACGATGTGCCTGATTCGTGAAGCGATCAAGCGTTCCCCTTCTGCAGCAGAGCGGGGAATTCTTGCAGGACTGCATTGGCTCATTACCCAAGTCGAAAAAGATGCACCCTATTATTTCGTCTTTGAAAATTATGTTGCAGTCCTGGATAAAGTAGCAGAAGATCACAACCACCCACTGGCAGCACGGCTCGCTCGACGTATGATTCACGAGATCTTTCGGCGCTCTCAACCACGATGGAGCGATATCTTTTTTGCCCGAGACAACCGTAGCAAATGGAGAATATTACAGGTACTGCCCTTACTCGATAAATACAACATCCCCAAGACATCCCTTCTCCAATTTTATAAATCCTTGCCCAAAAGCAAGAAGCGACCCAAGTCTTCGCTTACGTTTGCACAAGCATTGCAACAACGAAAGCTCCAGGAGCTACGTGAGCAGTTGATGAATGAGTTTGCCCTCTACTCCTTACAAAAGAAGTCTCCCAAGAATCCATACAACTTCCCCACAAACAAGCTAGCAAGCTATCTGAAAAAGATAGAAAATATCTCTCTCAAGAGTACCTTTCAAAAGCACCCAGATCGTTATATCAATGAAAGCTATTTTGCGAACCATATCCTACAGGCTTTGCGTGGGCTGGGTTCAGACAAGCTCGCGTCAGGCCCTCTTGTGCAACGACTTCACAAGCACCTTCAAAAGCAGTTTCCCATGATCCGTTACAAGGTCAAAGACACCGACTTGTTAGCCATGACAATCCAAAGCCTCGCTTCCTTCCCCCAGGAAAAAAAGGGCCTGTTAAAAGAGGCAAGAGAATACTTACTGGCACTCCAACACGTGGAAGGCTCTTGGGGAAAAGATGCAGACTTTGCCAGCAAAGATGCATTCAAAAGAATGACTCCCACATGGGCAGTGCTGCGAGCCTTATCCTCCGAAAAACAAAAGAGCCACAACCAAAAGACCGCACCCAAAGCCAACTCTCCATGGCCCGCAGGCAGCGCATGCATCCGACCCAAAGGAATGCCTCCCTCCTTTAAAAGCACCAACAATACTGTGGAAGTTCAAATGCTTCGCAAAGGTATTTTGAAAACAAAGTCAAGGGTGGAACGTGCCATTCTAACTGGAATGCACTGGATCATCTCCAAAATAGAGGACGATGCCAACTTTGAAGAAGGATTTGGCAACTACACAACTCTTATGAGCGAAATGGCCGTCTACGGGAAAGGCACTCTCGCAGGCACCGTAGCAGAACGCCTGCTGCGAAATGCCTTTCACCGCGCAAAAGATCGTCTACCCAAGATCTTCGATGCCAACCTCGCAGACAAAGGGGACTTTATCACCACACTCTTTATGCTTTATAAATTCAACATCCCCAAAGCTCGCTTCATAAAATTCTACCAAAGCTATTTCCCCAAAGGACAACCCTGGCCCCACAAAGTACCTTTCAAAACAGCACTCTTAAAGAATAAATACTATATTATCGGAACCTATATCGTCGATGAATCTTTCCTGGATATATTCCAAAAGAACAATCCCAAAAACCCCTTTAACCTACGCAAAAGCCAACTCAAAAAATACATAAGACTGATGGGAAAACACCTAAAATTTATTTATGACATCGATAACTTCACAGGATACAATAACCAAAACTATTTTGTGACTCATATCGTTCTGGCAATGAATCACTATGGGGAATCCGATCTCCCCAAGACCCCATTGACGATCAAGATATTAAGATACTTTGACAAACACTTCCACAAGATCAGGTTCAAGGTCAGAGACCTCGACTTGCTCGGTGAGTTTATCTACTGCTACAAGATTTATGGACTGGGTGAACGAGCTGATATCAAAGAAGCCATCAACTATATGTTGGATCTCCAACATGAAGATGGCTCTTGGGGAACAGACAATGACTTTGGTGGCGGATTGTACCAACAAATACACCCAACCTGGGCTGTGATCACAGGCCTCATCGACATCAAACTTCGCAAAAGTAGCCCCTGGTACAAGAAGAAACACACACAAAGAAAAACACCCTGATCACACCCTGCTCACACCCTGCTCACTCCCGACAACTTACCCTCTCTCACTACAGTTCTTCCTCACTCCCGACAACTTACCCTCCTCCCTACAGTTCGTCCTCACTCCCGATAGCTTACCCTCTCTCACTACAGCTTACCCTCTCTCACTACAGCCCCTTCTCATTCTTCCTCACTCCCAATCATCGATAAGCCAGGATGCATCGACCGTTTCGAAGTCTTCATCAGATGCTCGAAACATCGAGGCAAGCTCACCGATACGGATTTTCATCAACTCTCGAAGCTCTGTTTCAAGTGTGGGTATTTCTTCTTTTAAGAGTTCAAACATCTCAATGGGAAGGTGCAGCAAGACACCGCCATCAAGCATTAAAACTTCTCCCGTGGTGGGCTGTCCGGAGAGCATAGAGATCTCACCAAACATATCACCTTCGTACAACACGTTGACGCGAGAGCGAGTGTGTCCTTCACGCGACGTCCAAACTTCAGCAACACCGTGTAGAATCATAAACAAACCAGGTGCTGACTCACCTTGTGTAAAGACTGTCGACTCTGGCTCGACCTCTTGAATCGAGCTAGCGATCAACAAAGCTTCACATTGTTCATCCGACAGCCCTTTAAGCACAGGGTTTGAACGCAACAGATTGTGCAACAAGCGATTTTGAATCAGATCCCGAAACTGTTCCACAAGGTGAGGATGAACATCAGCCAGTCGAGAAAGTAGCTCGACATCGATCTTCCAGGCCAACCCGAGTTTATTCGCCACAACCGTGGAACGACGAGGAGTGTGAGACAGAGAGGAGATCTCCCCAAGCAACGCTGGAGCCTCGACCTCTGCCAGCTCCAGTTCTTCATCATTTTTGCGCATCTGACGAACAGTCACGCTTCCATGAGACAGAATATAGACTGCTTGTTCCACCTCACCCTGTTGTATCAGTACGCGGCCAGCTTTGAGCAAGAGAGACTCAGCCTCTGTCGCCAACACGACAAATTCAATGGGAGTGACATCTCCAAAGATCGGAATATACGGACACAAAGAACCTTCAGGCAATCCAATCTCATGAACACGGTCAATCCACTCCACAGCCAATGTTCGTTGTTCATCCTCCGAGTCAGGGATCACAACATCCCACGGCTCTAGGAAGGGGGGAGGAAGACGTACACCTTGGCGTTGGTGATGTTCAGCATAGAGACTCGCCATCTCCGTTAAAACCCGAGCCAATGCCGAACCTTCCAGATGCTTTCGGCTCTAAGCGAGTGCCGTGAAAAAGTCTCCACGTACAGCCACAGCCGCAATCGTTGTTTCCCACAGCCCCTCCATAGTAGGCTGACCCGCCTCCTCCAGCATGGCCACCAAACCCGCCCAGGCTTGTATGGAGTCCGGCTTTCGACTTACTTCAAGAAGGGCTTCTTGCATGGACATGGCGTTCCTCGCTTGTATCACAATTCTTCGAATGCAAGAAAATGGCTCTACTCAACGTCAAACAGATGTACCCTGTGGGCCAGAAGCGTATCGCATCATTTCTTGATTTGCAACGTACCCAAAGCATCAAGCCCAAAGTATCAAGCAAAAGTCTGGCATAAGCCCACAAATGCTGGCCTGTCCAAGCCCATTGGATTTTCACAGAGGATGGTGCCCTTTCCCCAGAACTTTCAACACCACCTCAAAGAATGATATGAGTGAGAACAGAGACCGTTCGGGCAAAGCAGAATTTCATAGGAGAAAACGTATGGGTAAATGGATTGCCATTGTTATTGTCATGTTGCTGGCTATTGGAGCAGGTATCGTTGGTGTAAAGTTGTATCCATTTTATCGACTGTATCGATTAAAGGATGCGCCCGCCCTCAGCATGGATGGCAAAAAAGCCACAAACATCTACATTCGCACAGGAACCAAACTTCAGGGCGTCGCCGAGCTATTGAGCAAGAAAGACTACCTCCTCGACAAACGCGACTTCCTGTTCTTCGCTCGGGCCAAAAGCTATGAAGGTCGAAAGATCATTCCTGGAAAGTATCGCATCACTGAAAGCATGACCTACAACAAGTTAATCAATCATCTGCGCTATGGGCGTGGACGATTGGCAGTGAAAGTGTCATTCCACTATGTCCGGAACTTAAAGGACCTCGCCGCCAAAGTGGCTCCCAGCATAGAAGCCACACCAGAACAACTACTGAAAGCGTTTCATGATCCTGCCCTTCACAAAAAGTATGGCTTTGATGCCAAAACCTTCCCCACCATGTTCTTGCCCGACACATACAATGTCTATTGGGCGATCTCACCAAAGCAGTTCGTGCGGCGAATGCATCGAGCATACCGCAGATTCTGGCACAAACAAAAACGAGCCCTCCGACGTATTCGCTACACCCCTACCCAGATCAGTATCCTGGCCTCCATCGTCCAAGCAGAGCAGTCAAAAAAGATCGATGAATGGCCCAAGATCGCAGGACTCTACCTGAACCGCCTGCGTCGAGGCATTAAACTTCAAGCAGACCCCACTGTAAAGTTTGCACTCAACCAACCCGGCTTGCGCCGAATCTTACTCAAACATCTCAAAGTAAAGTCTCCTTACAATACATACCTGCACGAAGGACTCCCGCCAGGCCCACTCTCTATCCCCGAAAAAGGAGCCCTCCGCGCGGTCCTTCGACACAGCAAGCACGACTACATCTTTATGTGCGCCAAACCCGAATACTCCGGCTACCACAACTTCGCCAAAACCCTCCGACAACACAACCGCTATGCCAAAATGTACCACCGATGGCTCCGAAAAGAACAAATCAGATAAAAGACAGCCCTGCCTCAGTAAGTATCACCAAGAATCTTTCACTTTGTGGCGGTGCATTCCTTGCGATGCCTGGAATCGAAGTGCAAAGAACGAAGCCAGACTGAGTTTCCTGTACAACGTACACAAGATTGGAAACAAGCTCCCACCCGCTGTTGACTTGACACGTGAACAACGTTTGCCTTTGGCGACAAGTCGCTTCAGGTTCCACAACCTCTCCACACACGCGTACAGCCAAACAATAATGAAGAGATATCAGACATATATATCATGTGACACAAGTTGTCACAGATGGGTTGCATATTCAAAAAGTCAACAGGAAAACAAACCCAAACACATCTCAAACGTATAGAGATGGACTTAACCACAAACCACAAAGAGGTAAGAATCATGCAAACCAATACAAACCTTCGCAAAGTGTCCTTCTTCGGTCGTGAAATTGAGATGGATGCTTCCCACAGTATCGATGAGATCCGTTCCGCTTTGACCACCATGTTTCCACAAATCGAGAATGCCACTCCTGAGTACGATGAGAATGGCAACGTCAAGTTTGTGGTTCGTGCTGGAACCAAAGGGTGATGGTCGGGGAGAAACCGATCACAGCAGACAAACCATGGTTTGTCTGCTGTGATCGGTGAATTCCTCTCACCACAAACTTTTTCTGGGTGAAAGTTAAAACGCAGCCATCCAACGTCAGGAATCGACGGTCAACGATCCCCAGCCCATCCGGCCTTCGTCCTGTCGATTTTGCCGGGTCCGCGATCGGGAGGGGGCTTCCACGCCCACAACATAAGAGGTTTTTTTCTGATGAACCAAGAGAGCACAACATCCCAGGTCACGTTGTTCGAACACTGCCTTCAATCTCTTTTGGCTTTGGAGGATCAGCAAAATCTGACTCCAAAGCAACAAGATCTGTACGATCGAATTATCGCTTGTGAAAGGCCGGAAGATTGGCCAGAAGAGCACTTCAGTACAGAGATCTTTCAAGAGATCCTGGAGCAATCTCGAAAGCTAGAGCACGGTAGTGACAAAGTTTACACTCTCCAGAGTAGATTTGAAGATCTTCCACCGGCTCGCGCACCTCTTTCAAACTATATATAACTTGGATGATTCTGAACGCTGGAGACTTTATCGTTAACTCGTCTCCCCGCATTGGGAACTTTCAAACTATATCTAACTTGGATGATTCTGAACGCTGGAGACTTTATCGTTAACTCATCTCCCCGCATTGGGAACTTTCAAACTATATCTAACTTGGATGATTCTGAACATTCTGCTGTGTTCGGCAAAACCTGACATCGACCTCATTGGGTTTGCATCGGCTCAGAGATTCCCGACTCTCACGACACACAGCATGGGTCATCTGGGATAATCGATTTCCCTATCCCGATTGTTGAACTGCAACACGGGTAACACCCGACAGGCTTCGTGTACCAGCAAGACACGGAACAAACAAAACAAGAGAAAATCCAACAACATCAACATGTTCAAGGAGAAGAAAAGATGTATCCTGCATTTCAACTAAGTCAAACTGTGCAAGAGATGAGGATTCATTTCTGGGCCATCAAACGCGAAGATCTGATTGTCCCAAGCAACATCTCTGATCTCGAAGGATGGGGTAAGATCGACCAGCTAACTCGACTGGTGTTAGAGCACGATTTGGATCGCAGTCCTTTCGCATATACCGTCGAGTACGACTGGGAGTTCAGCTTTTACAAGATCACCTTGAATGAGGTGGCGGAGCTTGTTGATCGAGCTTGTTCACAAGGCATGGAATTTCCAGCGACCTACTTCCCACCTCCACGCAAAGAACGCCCTGTGATCCAGCTATACTTGTATGACAAGGGCTTGTGGTGCCTGGATCAACAGGTTGGAGAGTTACAACAAGACCTACTGATTTACCAGGAGTTGAAGGAACGCCTGGATCGGGAAAAGACACCCAGAGAAGAAGAGACAGACAAATTACAACTGGAATTCAACCGGAATTTGCAGTGGATTCGACAGGTCAATATGTCTCGCACACAACTGGAAGCCCAACGCAACTGCATTCAAGATTTGATGACAGTCAGTAGGGAAGATCAAGTCACACCAACAGACACTGTTCGTGTGGAGGTAGCCGAAGGACAAAGTTTATCTGAAGCCATCTTTTTGGCTCTTCACAACGCGTCCTAACCATCTACAAAGCTATCGCAAACAGCGATGAGGAGAGCATACGATGCTGAGTATACATATGCACGATGACGGTCGCGTTCGAATGGTGCGCGACGAAGAAGGACTACCTCAAAAAGTGAAGCATGTGGCTTTGCAAGACTTAATCGGAGCCTTTCAAGATCAAGCGATAGCCAGTCCGATCATGCCGACAGGAACAGTCCAGTACTGGCGTGGCTTTACCAACGAAACATTGACACTCTACACCCCCGCCCACAAACGCACGATGAGTTTGTGTGGTGAAGAGTATGAAAATATGCCTATCCCCGCAACTCTGTTTGTGGTGCAACTGTACAAAACAAACGAAGAGTACGGCGTATCCGACTCTGCAATATTCGCGGTACAGGGAGACTTTCTCGGCCCAGAAACACAACTGTCTGCTTTTCCCTATGGAAACGTATTTGATGACTCTCGTATTTGTTGGGGTGAAGTTCAACCCAATCTCGCCAATGTTTTTCAGGTCGGCAGCCTTGTGGATGTCTTCTTGGGCTCGGACTATAACCTCGACTTGACCGGCCTCTTTCGACACGATCAGATGAGTGAAGGTCAAGATGAAGATTATGTTGATCTACCCACTTTTTGGAAAAAGATCCAAGGCATGGAGCAGATCCCCAGAAACTTGCTCCGCCATGTTGGAGTCTACCGCGACATCGAAGACCTGCTCTACTTTATTTGCAACTAACAACGATACACAAGTCACCATCGACGATACAACGATACACAAGTCACCATCGACGATACAACGATACACAAGTCACCATCGACGATACAACGATACAACGCGTAGGTATCAGCCGACGCAAGAAAAGGAAAAGAACCATGAAACTCACGATGAAATCTCTGTTTGCTTCTTTGGTTGACCATTACATCGATGAGCCTGAGCACGAATACGAAAAGCCCATCAACTATGTGATGGCATCCAATGGTTGTTTTGAAGTGAGAGACACCCCACTGGGTCGCATGACAGTTCGTGTGGAAAGTGAGATTGCTGGTTTGCAAACCACGATGGAAGAAGGACTTGAGTTGGATATCCCCTTGATGCCTGGCCATATCCTGACAACCATTCTCGATTTTTTCCGCGCTGTCTATCATGAGCGAAACGGTGCAGAAGCGTTTGTCCAAGTCTTCTACAACCAGGAAGAGGATGAATTTTTTGTCCACTGTCCCAGCCAACAAGTGTCTGGTGCTCTTGTCACCTTTGAGCGAGATCCCGACATGGAAGCCCAACACGTTCTTGTGATGGACATCCACTCGCACAACAGTATGCCAGCCTTCTTCTCCAGCATCGATGATGAAGATGAACAAGAAGACCGGCTCTACGGCGTGATCGGTTGCCTCCATCAACGACTACCACACCTGGCTTTTCGACTTGGTGTTGCTGGTCGCTTTGTGGAATTGGAAGGCCGATCATTGTTTGAAGGCCCGGAAGCTGCACACTCTTGGCCCAAACAATGGATGGAAAACTGTGAATATGCACCCTTTGGTCACCACCGCCGGGCAGGAAAACAAGAGCCTGAAGTAGGCAAAGAATACCTTGGTTGGGGGCCACACCCTCAGCGTGGCCGAAACAAAGACACTGAAACATCCGGCAGTGACGGAAAAAAAGAAGAGATGCGAACCGCTTCGGACGACAGCAGCTTTGGTTCCAGCTTTGGAGGCTCCAGTTCTCGCTTCGGTCGTTCCCGCAGTGGTTTCTCTCGTCGCCGCCGTCGTGTAGAGAGCTGGGGCCCCGAGTGGGATGAAGTTCTCAGCAATGCAGGAGAGTGGGAAGAAGATGTGCAACCTTACACCCCCCGAAAACGAGGGATGTGGTTGTAGCGTAAACCCTATCAGGCGAGGGAAGCACAATCTGTCCCCTGTCGAAAATGGGATGGGGTTGCAACACAAACCTTATCAAGCTGGTGTGTCACAACCTGATACACACCAACATAGGATCGTCAACGCAACATGGACAAGAGAGCAACCCAATATTCGTTGAAACGAGCGAGGTTCTTATCAACCAGCAAACGTTATAAGAGCAACGTTCTGCTACTGCCTGCTACCAAGTTCATCAACCGTTCACAAGCTTGAAGTTTCTAGGAGAGAAAGAGATGTCAATGTCATTTGAGATGCCCATCGCAATGGAAGGTTACCAACAAGCCTATCGCAAGCGTGTGATTGTGATTGGTTGTGGTGGAACAGGCGGATACTTGGTACCGAACCTCGCTCGTTTAATTGCCAGCTTGGATGATACCAACATCGACTTAATCCTGTTGGACGGTGACCGTGTGGAGTCGAAAAACCTCACACGTCAAAACTTTATCACCCCCGATCTGGGTCGATACAAAGCGGAAGTTTTGGCAGAAAGGTACAGTGCTGCCTTCGGGATAGAGATCCACTTTATTCCAGAATACTTAAAAAGCATCAAGATGCTCACCTCGCTCTGTACCAGCCATGACCACGGTGCCAACATCGTGATCGGATGTGTTGACAACCACCGCACCCGCCGCGAAATCGCCAAGTGGTTCCGTCGCCGAGAAGGAAGGATCTGGATCGACGCAGGTAACGAAGAGATGCATGGTCAGGTTTTTTGCGGAATCAACCAACCGGCCTATCACACAGAGGAGAATTCGATCACATTTGGTCTCCCTTGTGTGGCGGATATGTTTCCCGAGATCGACAAGAACCGCAAGGCTGTCTTCAATGACGAGCGATCCTGTGCAGATCGCGCCATTTCCGCCCCGCAAAATATTGCGGTCAACTTGATGGCAGCCAACTATTTGTTAAACTTCACCCAACAGATCTTGATCGGTGCACCGCTCTACACCCATGGTGTCTTCTTCTCGGCCGAACGCTCCTCGGCCGACACCATGACAAACCTGTCAAGCCGCCTGGACGTGGAACAATGGCCCAACTACAAACGACCCAAAAAACGCCGACGACGAGCTGCTTAATCCCCCAATAGGCTCCTTGCTCCAACCATTTTTGCATGTAGTTCATTACCCCGCCAAGTCTACCGAATATTGGATTCGCGGTATATCAATCTTGTTGCGTTGTCGATCCTATCATTCCTACTCTAACTCTCCTATCCTGGCCGGTTTCAAACGATATACCACCCCACTCCTCCAGGCAAACTCACCCAACAAACTCAAGTTTTGTCATAGAGAGACCGATCTTAAAAGAGCAGATATTCTTGCTATCCTTACTTTTGCTTCAGAACAACCTCCAGCACAGGATACCAAAACGGTATCTCTGTAAGAGCTAAGAACCAAGAGTGAAGAACCATGTCTCAACACTGCGGAGAGAAAACACCATGTCTGACATGCTAGAGTATTTTCGGGGCAACTTTTTGCTCTCATCCCTATCAGAAGGAGAGTTGACAAGATTGTTGGGAGAAGCCCACGCCCGAGAGTTCTCGCCCGGAGAGACATTGTTGCAAGAGGGTGATGAAGGAAACTCGATGTTATTGATCAACCGGGGAGAGATTGAGGTCCGCCGGGGTTCTCGCTTATTGGCAACACTACAATCGAGCACGATCATCGGTGAGATGGCTCTCTTGGATCCTGCACCTCGCTCTGCTTCGGTGATCGCCCTCTCCACGGGAACTCTTTACGAGTTCCACCGTGAAGCCTTGTGGAACCTTGTTCGACAAGGAGACTCAGCCGCCATAAAAACTCTCCAAAAGCTCAGTACCCTCATGTGCCAGCGACTCACGAAGGTCAACGATCTTGTACAAGATGAGATGGTAAGCCCAAAAGAAAGTGTCTTTCAAAGACTTTGGAAGAAGATAACTCGCCGCAAAGGCAAGGAGAATCCGTCATGATCGCGTCCCCCGACACTCTCCGAACATTTCCACCTCTGGCCATCCTCAGCGAGGAGGAGGTCGCCCAAATGGCCTGTCACCTACAGCCTCTCAAAGTCAAAGCAGAAACCGTGATTTGCGAAGAAAATAGCGATGGCAATTGTTGTTATTTTCTACTGCAAGGAAGTATCCAGATCTGCAAACAACTTTCAGATGGTCGCAGTGTCCGACTGGCGACTCTGGAAGCAGGTGAGATGATCGGACAGACCGGATTAATCCCAGAGCAACGTCGCACCGCACAAATGTATGCCCAAACAGACGCGACTCTACTTGTTCTCCAACGCAGCACACTGGAAGATGCCCTCTATCACGCGGAGTCATGGGCCTGTCAAGTCTTTCGGATGGTCGCTTCCACTCTAGCCTGCCAGCTTCGCTCCGCTCTTCAACGCCTTGATGATATAGAAACAACCGTCTACCGAGGTCGTGACATCGAACGACGCACAAGTACCGAACCAATCGCCCTTCACGAACCGTTCTCCCTCTCGCCACAACCCTCCACCAACAAGCTATCCCACTTCTCTCAACCAAAAAGGACAACCCATTCACAAGAGAGCAAACTCTAGCTTCGAACTATCTTGGTGGGAAGAAGATGGCATGTATATCAGTAGCACCAAAGGCTTGCTTTGTAGCACCTCCAGGGAGTTGGAGGGACGTACACAAACGCCCAACCCGATCGTACAATACATACACTTGTTCCTTTCAAGAGCCCCAATCAAAGTGATAGTATTTGCTCTCCAGAAATTGTACATTATTTCCGTTATTAAGCTATAGAAAAGAAAGATGTTGTACTCTCACTTGACTGTTGATGGTGAGCCAACCCACATTGGATAAAGAACAAAGATTTGGGTAGAATGGGAGGTTGAATGCGACCCTTGCATCTCAGTATTGGTTTGATGCTATTGAGCTTCCTCTGGACGTTAACCACCGATGCTGCAAACGACTCCTCCACACTCTCCAGCCAACACACCCTGCCTTCCAACCAGCACGCCCTACCTTCCAACCGGCACGCCCTGCCTTCCAACCGGCACGCCCTGCCTTCTAGGCTACCGTTTGACTCAGCACAAGCAACCGATTCATCCAAAACGAGTCACAAAAAAGTAAAAGAGAGAGAGGCCCTCTTCAAATGGCGACACTTGCGTCGCTGTCGCCGACAAAAGCGACGGGGAACTCGGTTGCCTGGTTCGTATCGAATCACGCGCCCTTATCCTCGACGATGGTGGAGGTACTGTCGATGGTTTCGCATCTCAAGCAAGCGCTGCAGAAAGCTCAGAAGACATCCGACAGCCACAAAAGTACACGCTCTGGTCCTTGATCTGCTGCAGTGGTTGTTGCGCGATCTCAGTCGGACCTCGAACCGCACTTGTCGACGAATCTCCAAACGACGCTATTATTACTTTCTGGTCAAAAAGCCACGCCGAATTCCACGTCGGTATCGTTACAGCTCGCGCAAGTGGTGGTGGGATCGATACCGAGGGCGAAACAAACAATACATGATGGTGGACATTGCCGACCGACTTGTTCGCTCCGTACTGTCCACGTATCCCAAAGCTCTTTACCACCAACTCCTGCGACGTTGGACCACTCATCTCTATGATCGTGCCATGCCAATGAGCACTGAAAATGCGATGGTTTCGCGAATATCCCGCTGGATGCAACTGCGCCCAGCTCCCCGCTTCGCGAAGCAACTGGCTCGTCGCATGGGACAGCTAATGCTTTCACAACGCTCATGCCCCTGGTGGTATGTGACCTTTATGGGCAACTTTGCACCCGAGCAGCTCAAGCACCTCACCCCTAAGATCTCCGGGAAATGGTGCGAGCTGCGCAATACCTACCAACGTCTCGCGTTTGCAACCTATCCTCAACTTGAACGCAAGATGAAGCACTGGGCCCGCAACAAACGCTTTCGACGTATCTTCAAACTTCGACGTATCGGCTGCACCTCAGAAGGACGCCCCCTTTGGGCTTATCGGCTAGGCTACCCTTCCAAAAACAAGTTCATTCCCACAGCCGTTTTTGTTGGCAACCAACATGGCGATGAACATATGGGAGCCGATTTGACCACACTCTGGACCCAGGAACTTCTCCAGCGTTACCTCAAAGGTGACAAGACTGTGTTGAGGTGGTTTCGCACACGTCATCTTTGGTTCATCCCCGTACTCAACCCCGACGGAAAGGCTTTCGACTTGCTCGGTGGTATGATCAAATGGTGGCGATTTAACCGCAGCGTCCAATACGATGGCCAGATCGGTGTCGACCTCAATCGCAACTTCTCTTTTAAGTGGAGAGCCTTTACATATTCTCGTCGTCGCCCCTTCAACCTGCCAGGCACCCACCCCTTCTCCGAGCCGGAAACCCAAGCTCTGCGCCGGTTCATCTGGAAAATCAAAAATATGACAGCACTCCTCGATATTCATCAATCGGGATCTGTCCTGCTGATGCCATTTGCCCACAAATGGAGACGTATGCCCGGTCCCTACTCTCGATGGCACAAACGTATCGGCAAATATATCACAGAACAAAATCACTACAGAGTTTGGCGTGCCCGACGACTGTACCCACACTACGGAACCCTTGGAGACTGGGCCTTCGCCCGACACAAGGCATTGTCATTCGTCCTTGAACTCGGACGCAGACGTTACCTCTCACGTCGTGGCATGAAAAAGGTATATGCAGAAAACCGTTTGCTGCTCGAACGTTTCACCAACCTCGCCATTCAACCTTTCGCACTCATCGACAAGATCTGGCGTCAACAACATACCTACCAAGTCCAGCGAAAGCGACGACAACACAGAGCCAATCATTAAAGTCCGTCACGAGTGGATCTGTTTTCGTTGCTTGCCTGTCAGGAAGTGCCAGATTTGTTGGAGGAGATTTCGCGCGACATAAATCGCGATGCTAGGATTTTCAACGAGACGACGACGGGAGTAGGCATAGGCATGGTCCCAGGTTGTCCCGTAAGGCACATACAGACGCACAGGGATACCTTGTTTTCGCAGCTCTTGTTGAATCTCATGACGAGGAACACCGAGTAACATCTGAACCTCGTATCGATCTTGTGGGATCTCCATCTCTTCGGCGAGTTTAAGACAGCGACGAATCAACTCTTCATCATGCGTGGCAATGGCCACAAAATGGCCACGCTCCCAAAGCTTTCGCGCCAACCGATAGAAGTTGTCTTTCATCTCGCGCTTCTCCGTATACGCGATCGCAGACGGCTCAATGTAAATCCCAATACACAACCGGATATGTGCCTTAAATCCTTCAAGATACTCCTCGACATCATCGCTCGTTCGAAACAAGCGTGACTGCAACACTGTACCCACATGGGAGTATTTTTGACACAACTCCCGATACATCGAGAGAGTCGCACTGGTATAGTCGGACTCTTCCATGTCGAGAGTGATCTCGATGCCTTTGGCTTGGGCCGCATCCAACAACTTCTCCAGGTTGATTCGACACAGCTCAGGATCGATAGCTAGCCCCATCTGTGTAGGCTTGAGAGAAACAGAGACAAACTCTCCACTCTCGATACTCTCGATCATATGAAGATATTCGTCGAGTTCCTGCTGGATATCACCCCGCTCTTGTATCCCCTCACCCAAAAGATCAAGAGTGGTCTGCAATCCCTCTGTCTTCCATAACTGCTCCGCTCGCTGTAATGCAACAGCAAGCGAGTTACCTGCAATATAAGGCCCCGCAAACAACCGAACCAAAGAGTTCGGAATCAAAGCCACAAATTTATCACGCCATCCCATCGCCTGACCTCACCTTGTGGGAATTCAGTACTCACACGCGGGCTCGGTACAACCGGGCTCGGTACAACCGGGCTCCGAGACAACCGGGCTCCGAGACAACCGGGCTCCGAGACAACCGGGCTCGGTACAACCGGGTCCAGTCAGAGCTAATTAAGCAAATTTGGGTCGGAGGGGGACTCCAACCCCTCCTCGCTATCGTCAAGGTCATCCCCTTGAATGAAGAGAGGATTTCCAGGACTTAAGACTTCCAGGATGTCGAGTTCTTCAAAGCGATAACCCGCCTCCGGGAAGATCAGCATGTTGCCGCTGGTGCTTCGTTCAGGCAAGAAAAAGATAGGGTCCGCCTCCATGTTATAACCAAGTTGGATAAGGGAGTGTCGTGGCAAGACACCATCGGGGGTCTCAATGGCATCTCTTAAATAATAGAAGCCTTGTTCACGAAGTGGTTGCAACGCTTCAAGAAAGGCGTCGTCATCCTCAATACCAGGGCCAAACTTATGAAAAGTCCACACATTTTGCTCATTTTCCGCAGGCATTTGCAGCATCGGTATGCCCCGGTTGGAGTGGTTGTGAAACATCAACAAAACACCTGCGGGAATCTCTTCGGGACTTTCTTTTAAAGCCCGCCCCGTTCGATACAATCCACAGGGTGGAAGCTCTATATTCTTTTTCTTTGGCATTTGAAGGGTCTCCTAATGTAGCCAAATTCATCTTGAGAAAAGGCAGAGTACGCAAAAGTCTAGCCGACGTCAAAGTGTCATCCATCGCAAGACATGGTTTCGCAGCATTGATTTTTTGCGATCTCCCTTGTCGTTGTTGTCATTATGCCCATTTGCAATCGCGATCATCGCCACCACTGTCACCATCGCAAAGGCGAAGAACTCGCCACCACTGTCACCATCGCAAAGGCGAAGAACACCTTGCCTCTACGGTGAGATCGATGGTTTGGGCGGTAGGAAGTGGCTCGCCAACACAGCAAGTGGATCTTCAGCCTTTGTTAGAAGAATTTGTAGCGTATGGTTTGGGTGGTAGGAAGTGGCTCGCCAACACAGCAAGAGGAAGGCAGTGGGCCAACTGACTGGCTTCTTTGAATTGGGGTTGGTCCAGACGTGCCAAGTAGCGCAAGCGGCCTTGTGGAAAGCCATTCACCTCCAAAACCCACCACTGTTGTTGTGCATCAAGCAGAAGATCGATCCCCATTTCAACAACGGAACACAAAGTTCGTCCGGAAAATTTCGTCAGCAATGCCTGAACGACTTGTTGTTCGAGGACAGAAGCACTCTGTTCCAGTTGTTGGGCTGTCCCGATGCCCCATTGTGTTGCAAGACAATCCGTAAGAGGCAGAGCTTGTGCACCTCGTGATACATTTGCCACTGGATCACTCTCAGACAAACGAGCGACGCGGGGATGGTGATGCCAGTCACCTGTTGTGGTTTGCTGCAAAAGCGTTCGTACAGCAAAACCTCGCCAAGTCGGTAGAGGAGGAACAATGGCTTGTTGTAAGATCACGTCATGAGGTGGAAACTGATGGGTGATCCAGGTGATCCACTGTGAAAAAGTACAAGTCATACTCTGCCCCACCACGGGTCCTTCCACACGGATCAGATCACCTGTCCTCCATGTGATCGCATACACTTCTTCGCCAAAAGCACCGTATCGAGGTTTGAGAAAAGCATACCTCCAGCGACGCAATGCATCACTCATGGAACCCAAAGAAAGAACGGTCTCTGGAACAGGAACAGACGCCGCCTTTAAAACTTGTACGGTCTCCCATTTATCCTGTACCAACTCGCGAAAGTCTGGATGATTGGCGATGGGTATAGAAAGTTCATCACAATCCTTCGCAACACGCCGCAACCCCTCGGGATCACGGCTCCGAGGGAATCGATTGTACACAGCAAACAACTCCTGTTGGTGGACCTGAACCCAAGTTTCTGTTGTGAGATCAGGACACCAACCATCCGCCAACAACCGACCGCCTTGTCGTGAGATATTTGCGGGCGATGTATATAGGATACGCTGATGACGAACCGCCCATTGTGCAGCTTCCATCACACCAGGGATCTCCTTTGGACTTCCCGGTGCCTGGGAACCCGATTTCACCAAAATACCAAGAAACACCTGTCTTCCTTTCCAAGGCATGACACCTCAAACAGACAATATTCTAGCCCACACGATTCTTATCGTTCGTCGCGAGAGCGAACAACAAAGACATAGGGACCCGTGATCGGGACCCGTGAGAAGAACAAAGAGATGACACATCTCCATCAACCATCCAAATCGATGTCATTCAACAACCTATTTGAATCCGTTTTATGGATACCACATTGTTGAATACCACGATGACAACTCCCGATATGCGGCGTCCCTCCGAGCGATCCCATCATATAACTTTCACTTCCTGACGTTAACAAGTTGACCCTATCCTTAATCTATCCTATGTTGTGGTGATGGATGAAAACTTCCAAAACACGGCACTGTGCGAGGTTCGAACATGCAATTTGAAGTTCAAATTCCCAAACGAAACAACCCAGAACATCTTGAGACCCTTGTTGTAGAAAGTCCCAACTGGCTGTTTGCCTTACGTGATGGACTGAAACAGTTGGGGGACTCGATGGAAACACGCAACATCGTTTGCGAGATTCTCGGTGACAATGTAGTGGAGGTCATCGATCCGACGAGTGATCGAACTTTCTCTGTGAAAGAAATGGTAGAAGGTGCAACCTTTACCAAATCACAAAGCGTACCGATCACACCTGCTGTTCCTGCAGGTGCAACGGAAGCCTTCATTCCTCCCGTTAACTTCTTTGAACAAGCCGCAGAAAGTGCAGGCGCAGTCACAGCACAAACACCACCAGAGTCGATGGCGGTCTCAGAAGCTCCAGGTGAGCCTGTTGGAGTCATGGCTCCCCCCTCCGCAACTGTCGTGGAGAGCCCAGATGACATGCCCTTTGCAGTGGCCAATGTCGCTCCATCTGATGCGTTGCCTGAAGAGGATCTCGCCTTTTCAGCTCCCATGCCCATTGTATCAGAGTCTTCCGCAGGTCGTCCTGTCGCCTCCAAATTAGCTGCCGTGGAACAACTTGCTGTTGTGGAAGAACCTGTCATTCCCAAAGAGCCCTTGCCTGGGGTCCCTGTCAGCTCAGCCAAACCTGAACCTCCCAAGGCCACCCCCAAACCTAAACCTCCCAAACCCTCTCCCACAGGGCCCATCGGACTGTCCATCTCAGGAGTAGCAGGAGGAGGCAAATACAGCCCTGGCATGACCACAGAGATCCTCGCCGACGCCTTTATGCGTGCCATGGAGATCTACGACTACGGCGAAGACCGACACGCTGCGATGCAGTTTGTGCTCGATCTCGCACTCAACAATGTCGCTGCAGCGGGAGGCGCAGTCCTCCTTACAGACATCAATAGCCCCAACCAGGAACTCTGGTTTGAGGTCGCCAGTGGCCCCAAAGCGGATGAACTTCTCAACTTCCGGATTCCCATGGGACAAGGCATCATCGGTTATTGTGCCAAAGAAGGTGTCAGTCAGTTGATCGCAGATCCTGCACAAGAGCCGCGTTACGAAAATGACGTCCTCAACCAAGTTGGCTTACGGCCAGGCTCTATCCTTGCAGTACCTGTCCAACACCAAAAACGAATGCTCGGCACCATCGTAATGTTCAATCACACAGGAGAGCGACCTTTTACCCAAGGCGAACTCAGTATCCTCAACTACCTCGCCCATACCGCCGGTGAATACCTCATCAACCTTGTCTAAGACTCACACCAAGAAAACAAACTGCTACCCAGAAAACAAACTGCTACCCAGAAAACAAACTGCTACCCAGAAAACAAACTGCTACCCAGAAAGCAAACTGCTACCCAGAAAGCAAACTGCTACCCAGAAAGCAAACTGCCACCGGAAAGCAACGAAAAGACAAGCGAATACCTCACCCATCTCTAACCTACCCATCGCCTGGTCCGTACACTCCTTGCCACGCTCTCTTCCTCTACCAAGCGATATCGCGTGTCTGTTGTACTAGTGGATGTGCTGGTGGATGTGCTCTCTTCCTCTACCAAGCGATATCACTCCCATGCCACCCCTGTGGAAGATCGGAAAATATCCTCACTGTCAATCTCTCCTTCTTTCAAGCCCTTGACAACAGAGCCTCTCGTATTCCTATTGCAAACCGTATCTTTCTTGCGTAACAAGGGTTTAAGAGGTTACTCTATAAATATAATTAATTATATTTGAATAAAACTTGCCTTACTTAGACATAAATATGTATGAATTAAGTATAAGTATATGTGGATGTATTATTTTATTGTGTAATTTACTTCCTTTTTCATCTAAATGAATGTTAGTTACAACTAACTGTGTTCCTTTTATGCTTTATTATATGCTTTAATGGATGTATCTATGAAGGAAGTGACAGAATCTTGTGAGGTTGTGATATGACTGTGAAGAATCACCTGAAAAAGGTGCGTGAAGACCGGATGATGAGTAAGGCCGAACTGGCGAGAAAAGCGGGTTTGTCGGTATTAACGATCGATCGAATTGAAAAGGGGTTTCCCTGCCGTCACTCCACCAAGCGCAAGATCCTCGAAGCACTGGAGATCCCGCTTGAAAATCGTCAACTTGTATTTCCAACGCAGGAAGAAGAGGATGACGATTAAAGGCCAACCTCCTCTTTCTTCAGGCGAAGAGCTGTAGCATTTCCTCTCCGAAAGAAGAGGATGATGGTCAAAGGTCTGCCTCTTCTTTCTTCAGGTAAAGAGCTGTAGCATTCCCTCTCTCGAAGAAGAGGATGATGGTCAGAGGTGATGACTCTCAGGAGCCTGGAGCCACAATAGGATTTCAATATTGCCTTTTGGGCCATGAACAGGAGAGTCGAGTCGTCCAAGTTCGGAGAGACCGAGAGATGCGGCAACTTGACTCACATCATCAGCGGCTTGTTGTCGAACCAAAGGATCACGAACCACTCCACCTTTTCCAATGAGTTTTCGCCCCACTTCAAACTGTGGTTTGACCAACAACATCATTTCGCCTCCTGGTGCTAGC
>JALTMC010000158.1:0-3382 GCA_027005175.1 Myxococcales bacterium | reverse complement strand
GGCAACAACAGGTAAGATCAAACACAGCGAGATAAAAGACAGGTCTGCCGAGATCAGCTGAATGGCTTCCCCCTCTTCCAAAGGCAACATCGCACGAGTGAGGTGTCGTGCGTTGGTCCGCTCCATAACCACGACGCGCTCATCCGCTGCCAACTTGGAGTGAAGTTGGCCATACCCAACATCAACACCCACAACTCTACGACAGCCCCGCTGTAACAAACAGTCACAAAAACCACCCGTTGATGTGCCAAGATCCAACACCACACGATCGGTAACATCCAGTTCAAAGTGATCCAGTAAAGCTTCTAGCTTCAGTCCTCCTCTGGACACATAAGGCATTTGCTTGCCCCGCAGACGCACAGCAGCATCCATTGGAACCAACGTTCCCACTTTATCAATACACTGATCTTCCACCAGCACCTGTCCCGCCAAGATATACCCCCGCGCCTGCTGTCGAGAGTCACAAATCCCCTGCTGCAACAAAACCTTATCAAGCCTCTCCCGATTCTTATGGTGAGGATTGTGGTCGATCTTATCTTCTTTTTTTTGAGAAAGACGCTTGTCACGACGTTTACGAGACATGGCTCCTACGCTCTGCGTCCTACGTTCGAGCAGCCGATGCTCCGGTTCAAACAACCAGCACCCTAGCTCTACGTACAACGCCCTATGGATTTCAGGTTCTACAGTCGAACAGCCGGTGCCCCGACACGACCAATGTACAACATTGTATGGATTGTAGTTTCTGCGTTCAAGCGATCGGTGACCCCATACAACACACAACATGTACTGAATTGAGGTTGCACTGTGCTTGACAGATGGTTCGTATCTTACACGAAGATCCTCTTTGACGTCGAGAAGAACTTGTCCAAAAGGCCCTCCCAAAGACAGACTTAAACATCGGGCTTCTGACGGCCCTTGCGTGAGAGAGGCATCGCAAGGAGATCGGTGAATCCATCGGGCCAGCAGCCTGTTGGAGAACTCAGAACACAGAACATAAAGCCCCTATCAGATTGTCCTCAACTTCACGATTGTGTAGGATGGCAACAGGTGACGATTGTCAGATGAGATCGAACTTTGGTGGGGGTTGCTCCGTCTTAGAGAGATCACAGGGGGAAGGGACTTCGTTAACGAAGCTTCTTCCTTCGAGTGGGCAGGGTATCACCGCAGTCCAAGCATCTTATTTTCTCTTTTTATTTTGGTGATATGAGCTATTAAACACATGAGCAATTACAAAGAACAATCAGACATAGAGTTGGTGGAAGCCAGCCGTCGTGATGGTGATCAAAGAGCGTTTGGAGAGTTGATCAAACGGTACGAACGGCCTCTGTACAACTTTATTCTGCGCATGATTTCCTCCCCTGCCGAAGCAGAAGAGCTGTTTCAAGAAACCTTTCTTCGTATTTTCAAGAACCTCGACAGTTTTCGAGGAGGAGCATCCTTCTCTCCGTGGGCCTATCGAATCGCCCACAACCTCTGCATTGATGCTCTCCGACGCCCTGACAAGCGAATCTTTGTTGAACTCGAAAAAGACGATGATGACGAGGTTTCCATCCTGGATCGTCGGGAGAACGAACAATCTCTGAATCCAGAAAACGAACTTTATCGACGCCAAATCGGTCATTCTATTCAAGAAGCTGTCAACGCACTACCGCCCAAGTTGCGCTCTGTGTTTGTTATGTACCAGTACGAACACTTCTCCTATGACGAGATCGCCAAGGTATTAGAGATCCCCTTGGGCACAGTGAAGTCGCGTATGCATGCAGCTTTAAAGCAACTCAGTAACAAACTTCGGCATTTAACACCTGCGGGGAAAAGCCCTCGCGGAAAAAAGGAGTCATAAAGCCATGAGCACTTCCAACAACAAGAAGAATGATCAGGCCTCTTCTCATGCACAACATTCCCAACGAGGATCAGGACAACAGGAGGAGACGATGCCCTCGCCACAATTTGCCGAGGGATCTACAGATGTGAGCCAAGACACGCAAGCACAAGCGATGGCTTACCTATTTGGACTTCTTCCTTCCCAAGATTCCCTACAATTTGAAAGACAAATAGAAGAGCAAGCCTCATGTCGTGATACGTTGCAGGAAGCGCAAAGCTTTCAAGAAATTCTTAGTTATTGGAGCAACAGCCCTGCCCCATCTGGCCTCTCAGACCGCACCTTATCCCTTATTCAGAAACAAACAGAAAAAGAGCATGTCGGTACTGCTGGCGGTGATACCACCGATCCATCCTACTCCAACTAACACACGGCAAAACAAACAATCTGGTATCCCACTTCAACAACACCACCGATCCATCCTACTCCAACGAACACACGGCAAAACAAACAATCTGGTATCCCACTTCAACGACACCACCGATCCATCCTACTCCAATGAACACACGGCAAAACAAACAATCTGATATTATGGTTGTGTCCTTTTTAATAGCAATATCTACATCATAGCGTATACCTACTCAAGCACTGTGAGAAGCCCGTTTTTGATTCTCTTTTCACATCTTTTCTTTTCCCTATACGGATTTCCTTTCCTTCAACCGTATTCTCTCCTTTAGTTTCGGTTTCTATGTTATTTTGCAAGAAGTGCAGGGGTGCGTTATAATTGCAATTCCGACCAAGGGATATGACAAGTGGTGGTAGAAGAGGAGATCAGGTGGGGTTGGAGTCGATAAAATATAGGGATTGTCTTTCGGGGGGTGTGTACCCATCATGAGGAGAGAGCAGTTGCTGTCAGTAGGCTATGAAAAGCAGGTAATAAAACCATGATAGACCGGCCAGAGTGTCGCCGAGTGGGTGTCGTCGAGTGCCCTCCAGAGAGCTTTCGGACACTGACAGGCGGAGACCTTTCGTCTGAACGTTACCAGAAGATCGAACTACCTCGTTTGTTGCCCGAAGATCAGCATCTGGTGAGCGCTCTCTTTACACCGCTTCGCTTGCTCTTTCCCGATATGGACTGGGATGATTGGGGTATCGAGATCGTGGAAGGCCATGATCGGCTAGTCGAGCTTCTCCCACAGGAATCCACATGCTTAATCAGCCGTCAGGCTTTGGCACAGTGGCCTCTGCTTGCCTGGGAGCTTCTTCATGTGTTTGTTCAAGCCACTTTGGAAGACAACTACGCCAAATACCTCCGGACAGACGAGATCAAGTTGCTCGCACTTTCGGCACAGCTAGCTTGGTTTGCCCACGAAAGAGAGAGCTGGCAATTCCAGGTATTAGAAAGTATTCGACACCAAGCCGACAATGCACAAGAGCTAGAAGCCCTGTTGCTGTCGCTTCTGTCTTCCACAAGATCAGCATCTTTGAAGGCCCAGCTCGCAGGTGGAATCTCCTCTGTACCCGTATTGGCCAGCACGATCTCTCAGCCCCCCATCGATGAAC
>JALTMC010000157.1:4449-7106 GCA_027005175.1 Myxococcales bacterium | reverse complement strand
GAACACGCCGGCGGTATAGGGAAAAAAGCCGGGCAGATTTTCCAGCCACAGCCATTCGAGCAGATCGCCCCAGTCCTTCGTCGCCGGCAACGCCACCTTCGGCACTTTGATATCGGAGAGAGAAGTCGTATAGTTTGCCACTCGAAACTCTTTCCCGCGCACAGTATAGACATTTTCGTCCTTTATATAGGATTTTTTTAGATCTGGATAGGAGCGCAGAAGAGCGATGGCTTGCGGATCGACCTCGGCCAGAATCTGATTGTATTTGCGGCGTAGCTCGCGGATTTCGGGCGGGAGATCTTCGGCATTTAGAGCTGTTTCGGGGTAGGGAGAGGCCAGTGGGGGCGGTTGATCTCCGAGGGTTTCGAGCGTGCGGCGAATCCCATCGGCTCGCCGCAACCGTTCGGCCGCTTCGCGCCCGCGCTGTTTGTAGCTGCGGACCGTTTCGGAGATCTCCGACAGATAGCGTACACGATTGTCGGGAATCAGGGTTGTTAGTTTGGGTGCGCGAACAGGAGTCTCTCCAGGAACCCAGGAACCCGAGGTCCGCTGGTCCAAGAGCCCCATCAAGTGAGCAAAGAGACGGTCCACTCCGGCATCACCAAAGTGACTGGCAGAGCATAGAAAGACGGGCATCGTATCGACAGGGCGTTCAAACCAGCCTCTGTTGCGCTGAACTTGCTTTCGTACATAGCGCAAGGCATCGTCACCACCGGCCTTGTCCGATTTATTAATCGCAACAACCTCAGCATAGTCAAGCATATCGATCTTTTCGAGCTGAGTGGGTGCACCAAACTCAGGTGTCATGACATACATGGGCACATCGCAGAGGTCGACCACTTCGGTGCCACTCTGCCCGATCCCTGCGGTTTCGAGAATCACAAGGTCAGCTCCGGTTGTTTGCAACAACATCAGCGCATCTTGTGTGGCCTGAGAGATCGAAGCATGCGCTTGTCGGGTAGCGACAGAACGCATAAAAACATGGCCATGACTCACTGAGTTCATTCGAATGCGGTCCCCTAGCAAAGCACCACCGGTGCGACGACGAGAGGGATCAACCGACAACACGGAAAAGTGCCGGTCACCAAAATTCTCAATCAATCGTCGGACCAGTTCGTCGGTAAGAGAAGACTTTCCAGCCCCTCCTGTTCCTGTAATACCAAGAATCGGCACAGGCTGTTGGGACAGGCGCGACTTCATGTCTTGTCGAATGGCCTGAAGTTTCGAGAGAGCCATCTCATCCCCGCTGGCACCTGCTTCATTCAGACCTTCCAACAAGGTGAGGGCTCGGGCTACGGCAGACGGCACGCCATCCCAAGCAGCCGAAGGGATGTCATCAACAGAAGCGAGCAAGTCGCGATCGGCTCTCTGCATCATATCGCGAATCATACCAACCAGCCCAAGGCGACGACCGTCTTCCACGGAGTAGACTTTCGCAACCCCCCGAGACTCCAACAAAGAGATCTCTTTGTCGGTAATCGTGCCGCCACCACCGGCAAAAACACAGAGTTCAGGACGCCCGCGCTCCTTCAACATCTCAACCATATAGGAAAAATACTCAACATGGCCACCTTGGTACGACGACACCGCGATGCCGTGTGCATCTTCTTCGATGGCAGCGTCCACAACCTCAGCCACCGATCGATCATGTCCCAAATGGATCACTTCAACACCTTGCGACTGAAGGATTCGGCGCATGATATTAATCGACGCATCGTGTCCATCAAACAAACTGGCCGCTGTCACAAAGCGTAGTTGCTGACTGGGTTTCCAGGAGTGTTCCTGGCTTGTGTTCCATTGAGAATTTGCCACACTCATAGTTGATTCCTTGTTATACATCTTTGGATTTGGCGAGCTGTTCAAGCTGATTGCGTACAGCAACGTCACTAATAAACACAACACTGCTTCTCGCTTCAAGAAGAGAATCACCTTTCGGGTTGTAAAGCCCGCGTCCATCTTCCCACAATCCATAGGGGAATTGCCCCCGAGGAGACACTGTATTGATGGAGAGCCTTTAAGATCACACGGACTTGTTTGAGTCTCACGACTCCACCCCAAACGCCTTGAGGATTTGCTCGGCTGCCAACGTGGGAGGCGTACGTCCTAGCAACACATCCTGCTCCAATACAGCCGATAGCTTCGAGACATCAGGATGTTGTCGCAGTCGATGCATCAGCTCTTGCTCCACCAGAGACCACAACCAAGTCAGTCGTTGCTGTTGACGACGCTCCTGCAACTCTCCTCGCTCTTCCAGCGTGTGACGATGTTCTTGCAGCATCGCCCACACCTCTGCCACACCCGAACCATCCATAGCACTGCAAGTTAGGACTTTCGTCTTCCAAGAAGACCGCGCTGAACTCATCAAATGTAGCGCACGCGAATACTCCAGTGCCGCCCTTTTGGCTGGCAACTGGTTGTCTCCGTCCGCTTTATTAATCGCGATCACATCGGCGACTTCAAGAATCCCCTTCTTAATCCCTTGCAACTCATCCCCTGCACCCGCTAACATCAACACAAGATAAGTGTCTACCATGTTGGCCACAGTGGTTTCTGATTGTCCCACCCCCACCGTCTCTACCATCACCACATCAAAGCCAGCGGCTTCGCACAATAACATCGTTTCACGAGTCTTGCGATGAACTCCCCCCAAAGAACCC
>JALTMC010000157.1:0-4439 GCA_027005175.1 Myxococcales bacterium | reverse complement strand
AAAGAACCCTGACTGGGTGAAGGACGAATAAAAGCCTTCGAATGCCGCGATAACTCCGTCATTCTCGTCTTATCACCCAAAATACTCCCTCCCCGCAGGGAGCTGGTTGGATCGATCGCCAATACTGCGATTTGATGCCCCTCCTCCAACAATCTCATACCGAACCGCTCAATAAAAGTACTCTTTCCCACCCCTGGCACACCTGTAATTCCAATTCGATGAGACATGCCCGTTGCGGGCAAGATCCCTTGCAACACAGCTTGTGCTTTCTGCCGATGTTCCGCCCGATTCGACTCCACCAGCGTAATCGTACGTGCCAGAATCATCCTGTTGCCCGACAGGACTCCCTGTATGTGGTCATCAATAGAGAGTTGTTTGCGAGTCGACATATCGAGCCCAAAGTCCAAAGAAAAACCAACTCAGCCGGGTTTGTTGGAAGAGTAAGTCAAGGAGTAAAGTAGTGGAACTCCGATGCCACCAATCAATGCCCCAAGAAGCCAACTTTGCGTGGTCATAAAAAGAGCATCAGCCCCTCTCCCGAGAGCATAACCAAGGCCAGCCCATATCACCGTTGAACCGAGAAGATCCACAAAAGCTCTCCCAAACGCGCTTCCAAGCAGCCCCTGACTCTCGCTAGAATCTCGGGGAATATCTGTATGTACAGCAACTCCCATACGAAACCCAATCATCACACCCATTACTGCTCCGATGACTCCCCCAAGAAGCCAGTTACCAGGTGCCATATGGACACCTCCCATCGCGATCATGGCCCCTATCGATGCGCCTCCTATGCATCCTCCAACCATACCTCCCAACATATAGGGTCTCGTTGGATTCTTGGAAACAGTCACTGGTTTCTTAGAAGCAGTCGTCGATTTTCGACTCATAAAGTTGTCCCTTCCAAGTTATAAAAAAAACCTCTTGTGTTGTGGGCGTGGAAACCCCCTCCCGATCGCGGAACCGGCAGAATCGACAGGACGAAGGCCGGATGGGGCGAGAGTCGTTGACTTATCCGGTAGATCCCCGGTTTTGTGCGGGAGCACTATAATCGGTTTGACCGAATACGGTCAACCGCTTTGCCAACCATCTTGAAATAACGATATATCATCTCAGTGCGATATATCGTTCGCCACCTTCTTACGAAAGCGTCATATCGTCTTTTTGTGGAAGGACACATATCCCTCTCCATTCACCATACATATGGTACCTATGCATTTTTCTTTTATTTTTAAGATTGGTATATTTACTGCTGGGGATGCTAGTACCTCTCACAAACCATTGTGGGTCGATAGTATTTCACTCTAAAATTCGTTTTATTGAAAAGGAGAGAGCTTATGTCGAACGAAACACAAACACAAAGTACCGCGCCTGCTTTTTTACAACTGAATGGACCTGTTCCTGACTTTGAGGCCAAAACAACTCACGGTGTGATCAAGTTATCGGAGTGGAACAAAGACAAGTGGGTTGTTCTTTTCTCTCACCCTGCTGACTTTACACCTGTATGTAGCACAGAGTTTATGGCTTTTGCCCAACTCTCTGATGAATTTGCAAAGCGAAATGTTGCTTTGTTGGGGAATTCAATAGACAGTGTTTACAGTCATATTGCATGGGTTCGCAGTATCAAAGATAACTTTGGTATTGAAATCGATTTTCCAATTATTGCGGATCTTGATATGAAGGTCGCTACGAAGTTTGGTATGATCCACGAGGCAAGCTCTGATACTGCGGCCGTTCGGGCAGTCTTTGTGATCGATTCAGAACGTAAGTTACGAGCGATGATCTATTATCCATTGAATGTCGGTCGAAATATGGATGAAATACTGCGGCTCGTAGACGCTCTTCAAACGGCTGACAAGAGTGATGTTGCTTGCCCCGCAAACTGGAAGCCTGGAGAAAAAGTCATTGTACCCCCTCCCGCGACCACAGAAGAAGCTGAAAAGAGAGTGAATGAAAAAGGGTACGATGTGACAGACTGGTATTTTTCAAAGCGCAGCTTGTGAGCAAGCTCAAAGCTCACTTGAAAATGTAAAATGATGGCTCACCTGGATGACAGGTGTTAAGATTTTGCCCTCACTTCAGTTTATCAAGGAGGGTGAAGGCGGCTTCGGCGATGACGGTGCCTGGGCCAAAAATAGCAGCAGCACCGGCTTCGTAGAGGGCGTTGTAATCTTGAGGTGGGATCACCCCTCCAACCACCACCAGGATGTCATCGCGTCCTTGTTCCCGCAGAGCCTTTCGCAACTGAGGCACCAGGGTTAAGTGCCCTGCGGCCAACGAACTCACCCCGACAATGTGGACATCATTTTCAACGGCCTGTCGAGCCGTCTCCTCGGGGGTTTGAAACAGAGGTCCGATGTCTACGTCGAATCCGATGTCAGCAAAGGCGGTAGCGATCACTTTTTGACCGCGATCGTGACCATCTTGTCCCATCTTTGCAACAAGAATTCGAGGGCGTCGCCCCTCTTCGGCCTCAAAGGACTCAATGCGTTTCTCTAACTTATCCATGGACTCCTTTGACACACCTCCTGCTTCTCGATATACGCCAGAGACAGTGCGGGTCATCGCTTGATGGCGGCCCCACACCTGCTCCAAAGCCATACTCATTTCACCCACAGTCGCCCTTGCTCTCGCCGCCTTAATGGAGAGGTCAAGCAAGTTACCATCACCTGTTTCTGCACAATGAGTCAAAGCGGCCAGAGCACGTTGCACAGCCCCTTCATCGCGTGATGCTTTGAGCCGCTTTAATCGCTCAAGTTGAGCCTGTCGCACAGCAGAGTTATCGACCTTAAGAATGGGTATTTCATCGGGCTCCTCTGGTGAATAGAGGTTCACTCCAACAATGGTTTGTTGGCCTGCATCGATACGTGCCTGGGTGCGGGCCGAAGCCTCCTCGATACGTAGTTTTGGCAGCCCTGTTTCGATAGCTTGGACCATACCGCCCAGCTCTTCAATTTCCTGAATATGTTCCCAGGCTCGATGCATCAGGTCATGGGTGAGTCGCTCCACGTAATAGCTACCACCCCAAGGATCGATCACACGGGTGGTCCCTGTCTCCATTTGCAAAAAGAGCTGGGTATTTCGGGCGATTCGTGCGCTAAAGTCTGTGGGCAACGCCAGAGCTTCATCCAGGCTGTTGGTGTGTAACGACTGTGTGCCCCCTTGCGTCGCAGCCATCGCCTCCAAACAAGTTCGAGTCACATTGTTGTAGACATCTTGTGCAGCGAGGCTCCACCCCGATGTTTGACAGTGTGTTCGAAGCATCATCGATTTTGGATTGCTGGGGCCAAATGGCTTTAACAAACGCGCCCACAGTGTGCGGGCTGCCCGCAGTTTCGCAACCTCCATAAAAAAGTTCATACCTATCGCAAAAAAGAAAGACAGCCGGGGTGCAAAGGCATCGATATCCAGGCCCGCTGCTATGCCTGTTCGCACATACTGCAAGCCGTCCGCGAGAGTATATGCCAGTTCGAGATCTGCGGTAGCACCGGCCTCTTGCATATGATAGCCAGAGATGCTGATGGAGTTATAGCGCGGCATATATTCGGCGGTAAACGCAAAGATATCTGCGATAATTTTCATGGAAGGAGCGGGAGGATAGATATAGGTGTTGCGAACCATAAACTCTTTGAGGATATCATTTTGAATGGTACCCGCAAGTTCTTTCAGCGCGACGCCCTGCTCTTCTGCAGCAACAACATACAGTGCCAGAATGGGAAGAACAGCACCGTTCATTGTCATGGACACACTCATCTTGTCGAGTGGGATACCATCAAATAAGATTTCCATATCAAGGATCGAATCGATCGCAACGCCAGCCATGCCCACATCGCCTGTCACACGGGGATGATCCGAGTCATAGCCACGGTGCGTTGCGAGATCGAATGCAATCGACAACCCTTTCTGACCCGCAGCAAGATTCCGGCGATAAAAAGCATTGCTCTCCTCTGCTGTCGAAAATCCTGCATACTGTCGCACCGTCCAAGGGCGACTGGTGTACATCGTGGCATAAGGACCGCGAGTAAATGGCTCCAAACCAGGGAGGGTTCGCACCGATCCAATCTCCTTACGAGCATCGGGACCATAGCAAGGTTGAATCTCAATCCCTTCCGGTGTCAGCCAAGGCTTTTCGTCTGCCTGTTTGTGATCCTGCTTCTTCAAAGCTTCCAATTCAGCCACAGCCACCGACACTTCGGGAGCATCAAAGTTAAGTGTTGCAAAGGATGGGATCGAACTCATGACGCCACCTCCAGGTCCAGATTCTGCTGTAGACTTGCCAAAAGATCCAGGGCATCACAACCCAGGTAAAGAAAGTGTGTGACTCCTGCCTCTGACCATACCGCTTCCTGTTCACCGGGACGACCAGCCAACGCAACAAACTTGGGTTGATGTTCTTGCAAAGCAGGAGCCAACGTCGAAACAAAGTTGGCATAGTCATCGTC
>JALTMC010000156.1 GCA_027005175.1 Myxococcales bacterium | reverse complement strand
GCCTTATTATTCTCAATCGGGTGGCCATTTTATCGTAGGTGCTGCTGGTGTTGACCCCAAGTCTGGTGTTTCGGTGGCGTGGTTATTTTTTGATGACGGTGAGTTATTGAGCGTTCCGAAAAAGCTCAATCCGTATTTTGCTCCACTCACAAAGCATGATCCTGCAACTTTGGTTGCCTACAAAAAGAAGATCGAGAGCCTGGAGAAGCAAGGGTTCAAGATCTCTCATATCTCTGAATATGTGGAGACATTAAAGTCCAACAACGTGAAAGCAAAGCCTGCACCTCTCTTGCTGGATGGAACGTGGCAACCCAAATCAACGGCTTCGATCCATCGGTGGTTGGGTGGCCAGGGACTGCAATTGGATGAGCGAGATAATGAAGTTCGTGCGGGGAATTACAAGGCCCGAACGATGATGAAAGCTGTTGAACTCCTCTATCTGGATTGGAAGAAAAAGAACGGCGCAGATGAAGCCATTGAGAAGCAGATCAAGGAAGGTTGGATTAAGGTTTATCGCTCCCAAGTTAGCGACGCATCGGGCGTCAATCCTTGGGCAGCAGAGATCTTTTGGGGGCTGGATCTGAATAAATCTATTCTTGCATTGACTGACAAGCTCTTTGAAGAGCTTAAGAAAAAGCGTGGTACGAAGTTTGTACAGATTGATCTCAAGGATGGCACGGTCAAACACCTTGAGAAATTGCCGAAACCTCCGAAGCTTGAGGTTGCAAGCTTACCACTCAAAGGTGTGGTGGTGGAAGCACCGGGCCGTACCCATGAGATGAAAGTCTTTCGGGTGACTCCAGGCAAAGAACACTACCGTATTGTGATCAAGTTTGAGAAGGGCTCTGATAAACTGAAACATCGAACTTTAATCCTTCGGTTCCCTCGAAGTGTCGAGCGAATCATCTACTCTCCGGGTCTTATGGACGATGAGCTTGTGGATTATGCGCTCACCGACTTTGTGTTTCAGCAGGATGAGGTCTATCTACCCCTTCCCAACGGGCTTATTGGATTGGGGGGGGACTGGTATGCCATTAAGCACGTGCGTGTGAACCACCTCTCTGCCCGTGTGGATACCAAAAAGCCTATCATTGAGTTTATCGATCGCACCCAAGCCTTCAATACTACCGTGACATGGCAGTTTGAACTTTGGAAAGGCAGCAAACAAGAAGCACTGGAGCTAGCCAATCGTCTCAATATTTATCCCATTGTGAGAAAGTAGTTGTTACTGGCTGGACTTTTTTACACTACTCACTTTGTGGCAAACATCTAGTTTTTTCTAATTTCATGCAAGTGGAGAGGAGATCTACACCAACGAGTTTGGCAACGAAGTCTGGGAGGGAATTCTCGAAGTTAGACTAGATGCTGAAGAGGATAAAGGTTGCGAGGAAGCCAGCGATGAGGAAGAGGAAGCTCACAATCCAGGGAGCGTACTCTTCCAGTTGCTCTGTGAGTTCATTGATGCGAAAGGCAGAGTCATCTACTTTGACCCATCGCAGGGATGGAATTCTTGGACGATACATAAAGACGTTCCCTGCAACAGCATGCCCATATGCGGGCATTTGAAGGGGGAAGTGGGACATCACTGGCTGTGTTTGACGCCTTACCTGACGGGGAGCACGCATCGGTGCAGGAGCCTTTTGTGGCGCAAGAGGCTGCAAATGAATGGAGCGAGCTGTTCGAAAGCTGGAGGTTATCTCTTTGAGCTTCTTTTGTCGGGTGACTGCCGAGAAAGAAGTGTCTGAAGCGCGGGATGCATTGTTGACGGCAGCCCTCAAATAAGCTGGAATGGGATCGATTCCTGTAAAAGAAGCATCTGCATCTTCAGAAAAAGAATCAAAGAGTGATTTCTTCTTGGGTTTTTTCTCCTCTGAGAAAGAAGAGGTCATCTCCGTGACACTTGTACGTTCCGCTATCTCTGGTTGTGAAATGTCGCTGTGGGGGGTTCCTTCCTTCGGTGGATAAACCACTCTGCGAAACTGATCCATCATGTCGGTGGACTCTGGAGTCTTCTCTAAATCCAGTAAGGAAGGTGCATTGACAAGGGCAGGTGGCTCTAGCAGGTTGGTGTCTACAAGTGGAGTCGAACTCTTGGCGGCAGGAGCGGATGGCCAGCTTGGACCAGACGGATGCATGGAACTACTGGGCAAACCAGGCTGACTCCAAGGACTCAATGCATCCAAGGATGCAGGGGCTGTCTGCTCTTTTGAGAGCACATCTCCCGCAGCGATCGGACCTTTGGACTTCGAAATAGGCGAAGCTTTGCTCAACCTGGATTGTGGAACTCCCTGACCTCTACCAGGAGAGCCTGTCAGTTGTTTGAGAAATGATTCTTGCAAGATCGGCGAACGACTATCCTTGTCTTTTTTGGCAGCCTGAACAAATGTCGGATCTGCTGACTTCATAGAGTTGGTCTGCTCCGAACGTCCTCGATTCTCGCTCATGATGTTTGCTCCAGATTTACTCACGAAAAATTTGAGACGGATGCTCTTGTTATCGTTGAATATATCAGGACACATCTCGTTTTTCAAGTTTTCTATGGGAACGAAAACGGACGATGTCGGTCAAGTTACTAACTTAAAAGATATTTTGTGTAGAACTCTTCCACCTGAGGAGACGCTTTTTGAGGTGAGAATCTATGAGTCTGTAGAATTATCGCAGCATCACCGTCTTTTGTCGACGTGCTGCCCGGTAATATTTCATCACGGAGGGGATCTGTGCAGCAAGAGCCTTTGAGCGATTCAAGGGGTTGGGGTGTGTCGAAATAACCTCAGGAGGGGTCTTTCCTTGCTTGGCCATGCGCTGCCACAAGGTTACGGCTTCTCGTGGGTTGTAACCAGCTTTTGCCATATAAATGAGACCGATGCGATCGGCTTCGGATTCGTGCTTGCGACTGTACGGTAGCAACACCCCAAATTTAGCTCCCAAGCCAAGAGAACCCATGATTAAGCCTTTGTACTTGCTGCTGCCAAAGACCACGCTGCCAAGCGTCATGACTCCTTTGAGAGCGAGCTGCTGGCTCATACGTTCAGCCCCATGCCGCAGCACTGCATGTGCAACTTCATGCCCCATAATCGCTGCAAGTCCCGCGTTTGTTCGTGATATCGGTAGAATTCCCGTATATACGCCAACTTTTCCTCCTGGAAGGCAAAACGCATTGACAGTTTTTGGGGCATCGAAAGGTTCAAACTCCCACTTGTACTTCTTTCCACTGGCTTTGGCGATATGCCAGCCGATCCTACGAACAGCAGAGACCAGTTGTGTGTTGCTGGAACGTCGGTTCTTTTTTCTCATCTGGGCATAAGCCTGTGCTCCCAAGGTGAGCATCTGGCCTTGAGGAACGATAATAAAGGCTCTGCGCCCCGATGCTGTTGTCAAACAACCCACAGCAAAGGTACTTAAGCCAACCACCAAAAGTAAGACTATTCCAACTCGTAACGTATTCTTCTCGATTTTTTTGAACATTTTCTTCCAACTCCTTCGTCGTCAATCGAATGTGAACTTGTACCCATCATCATCGGTTCGTGCTGACAACAAATTCTCCCCAAAACAAAGATGCAATGCAAGGTCCAATCTGGCACCCTGAAACGAATCTCTCCATTACCCAGGATAAGGCTCCTTCAGCATCTGTCTCTCAACTCTTTGGTATCCATGTGTGTTACAAGGTGTAAACTCTTTGGCATCCATGTGTGTTACAAGTTGTAAACTCTTTGGCATCCATGTGTGCTATAAAGTGTAAACTCTTCCGTCGTGTGCTACAAGGTGAGGTATCGTAACATGGGCATAAGTGAGAATGTCGATGAAGGAACAAATTCTTCGAGAGAGCGGAAGAACGATTCTTTCTTCTCTCCTCAAATACAGGTAAAACGTGTGATGTGGCTTTTCTTTATTGTTCTGATTGTGCTGCTTTTTTCTGGCTATATCGGGGGATATTATTGGTTGCGAACTCCCGGTGGCAAGGCTTACTCAGGGCCTTCGAAGCCCCTCTCTGTTTCGGTTGCGCTGCTGCGGCAACATGTTGGTGCTCTGGTGGCGATGAACCCTCCTCGCAATGTTGCCCATCTCGCCTCCCTCGATAAAACAGCCGACTATATTCGTACACAGTGGCAAAAAATGGGCTACACTGCATCCGATCAGACCTTTAAAAGTGGAGCGAGTACGTTTCGGAACGTACAGACGTTTGTGGGGCCTGCTACTGGCCCACGGATTGTTGTTGGTGCACATTATGACGTCTGTGGTGAGCAGCCTGGTGCTGATGACAACGCAAGTGGTATCGCAGGCTTACTGGAACTCTCTCGGCTGTTGCACGAACACAAATCCAAACTGACCCACCGCATTGATCTGGTCGCTTATACATTGGAGGAGCCTCCTTATTTTGGGACCAGTCAGATGGGTAGCGCGGTCCATGCTACCGCATTGAAGAAGAGCGGCGTTGACGTGACGATCATGATCTCTTTGGAGATGATCGGTTACTTCTCTGACAAGCCAGGAACGCAGTCCTTTCCTTCGAGCTTGCTCTCTCTCTGGTACCCAACCACAGGTAACTTTATCGCGGTGGTGGGCGATCAAAGCAAATCTGGGCGAGCTTATAGTCGGAAAATTCGTCAATTGATGAAGGTTGGAAGTCCCCTGCCTGTGTATTCTCTCAATGCACCTGCCACCTTACCTGGTATCGACTTCTCCGACCATCGCAATTATTGGGCACAGGGCTATCCAGCTGTTATGGTGACGGATACAGCTTTCTTTCGCAATCACAACTACCACAAACCTACAGACACGATCGATACACTTCAGTTCGACAAAATGGCCGATGTTGTTCGCGGTGTATTCTGGGCTGTCATGCATCTTCCCTAAAACAACATCCTTACCACATTTCAAAGCTATCTTTTTTTGGGAAGCCTTCCAAAAAATACGCGAACGCAGGGCTTTCAGCTAGCCTATGATTGTGACAAGCGTCGATGATGGATAGGATTCGATGTGGAAGCAGAAACCCTGGTTACGGACTTCCTAGGTTGCAACCCCAGTGTGGGTCTTTCATTTCCAGTATTTCCAAAAGTCCCCAACCACTCGCTGGTATGAGACTGTATGACTGTGGTACGGTTTCGGATTATCTCTCCTCGCTTTCGTCCAGCACGTCCTGAACTGCAGGCGTCTTTCCCATGCCTTCGCACCTGAGGGTGTTCATCACCTTCTGCCAAGGAACGCTGGCGAACAGCTTTTTTTGTCCCATCAATATCAAACATCAAATGACGTTGCCCTGTCCGAGAATAAAGGCCACCACAATTTTCCAGTGGGGTGCCGTGAGTGTGTAAGTGAGTGCGAAACAGAGAACGAAGCGGTTCTAACTCTTGCGAAGACACGGCAGCCAGAAAACGGCTCAAAGCGGAACGGTGAGGAGTCTTGTCGCGCCCCCAAACTCCCATCAATGCTTGTTGACAGGGGTCCAGACGCTCAAAGAAGCATTTGAGAAAAGGCTCTGAACTCACAGCGTATGAACTTCTTCACCATGATGTTCATCTCGCGGAGTAAAAACGTGAGGTGGAAGGCCAGAGTTTGTAACTATCCAGAAATATTACATTTCCAAGTAGAAGTGTCCTGGTTGCGCATCTCGTGGGTCGGTGCGCCAGGATAAGCCTGGTCGTTCTTATAAACTGTAAGGAGTTTATCATGTAATAGCCTGTTCAACATGTAGCTGCATGGGCGGGAACAAGGGCAACCCCAATCCTGAAGCACTCATGTAGCGAAGACATCAGCCGTAACGCAAGTGAACCTGTTTCGGCCTCGTTACACGAGTCCGGGGATGCCTGTCTAAGATATGGTTATAGGAGTACCAACTCGAAGAGGAAAACTCCAGGCACTGGGAGAACTCTCCTGCCATGTCCCCACGGTTAGTGTCACTGAGGTTTTTCTACTCAGCACTGGAGGATAAGCGACTGTTTTTGTAGAATGCTGGCCAGAGACCTGTAAGTTTTGAGATACCCAAATTCACAGAAATTAAAACAAAACGAATTCCATCTTTGTATGTGAGATCGGTAACCCATAAAAGATAATGCCCTGAGCTAGTTATTTGATTGTATGCAGGGTACATATTCCGACCATAACCATAATATACCTTCTTTCGCTTGCCATCAAAGCCCACTAGTCTTAAACATGTTAAAAGTCCGCAAGTCCCTAGATATACAAGGCCATTTTTATGTATGGAGGGAGGTGGTCCTATGATGATATTCTCAGCAAAAGATAGCTTCTGTCGAACAATTCCATCAGAGGAAAGAGCTAATAAAGTTAGCTCCTGGTTGCTACTTTGAGAAATATAAAGATTTCCCTTTTTATCGATCGTGAACTCGTCTAGTGAACTTATAGGATGTTGTTTATAATACTTCCAGAGTATCTTTCCATTAGGAGAAATAGAGAACAGAACATAGCGACTTGCGATGTACAGATTTCCGTCCTTTCCGATGGCTGTCATTTGATGAAACCGCCGCCTGGGAACATTTGTGGGGATAGGAACAGACCACTTCTTCTTTCCACTTTTGTCAAAGGCTAAGATACTACCCGTGTTTGAACTGATGTAGATGTTTTCTTTACCAACAACGGGTGAAAACTCTCTTCGAAACGGAAATCTTGATGTTGTTCCATCATCTAGCGAAACTTTCCACTTGATTTTTCCTGATGCTAACTCAATAGCATATAAGTTTTTGTCTGCGATATAGAGCGTATCGGCAGAAGTAGAAGGCCTGCCCAGAAGTTCTCCATGAATCGTCGTGTTCCAAAAAGCATCTGCTGTTTTTCGGTTTACCAGATATATATTAGAGACTTTTCTGCCACTGCGTATATCTGCACCGTTTCCTGCGATGACAATGTTTTTGTTGACTGTAATGACGGGATACGGAAATACAAACTTGAAAAGCTTAGACCACAGTAATCTCCCTTTAGAAGTAATAGCATACAATCTTGTTGATGTTAAACCAGATGTAGATGCTCGCATGATTTTCACCCCAAAAAATAGGGACTCTCCGTCTGTTGCGATGGGCGTGATTCCTCTGAATCTCCAATTTTTGATAGGTGGGATCCTTAGATCGAAAAGTGCTTGTGTTGGATGAGTTGGGCAGGGAGAAACGG
>JALTMC010000155.1:1691-7119 GCA_027005175.1 Myxococcales bacterium | reverse complement strand
CATCAGCAACGCAGACTCAGCAGTCAGATGACCGGTAACTGTCCTCTTTCCCCTCTCCCTGGACATAACCATGAATTCCCTCCTTTGGTGTGAGTTTGAAACACAAACACACCAAAAAACTTGATTAGATCAAAATCGAAGCCAAAGGGTTGAGCCGACTGAAGTCGGCTCAATCAAGCTCGGGAAGGGTCCAGGAAAAGGCCGTATATGAACTCTCCGACAAACTACGAGCTAGCGAAATCCGGTACACTTCCACCCGGCACCAAATCCTTGAGAGCTACGAAAGTCAGAGGTCCAATTGGAGCCATTCGTCGTCGTTGTATGTGGTTCGGGGCAACTGTTGTTGGTCACAACTCGTGTAAAGACGCCCCTTTTATAGCCCAAAGCAAAACACAAAGCCTGGGCATTGTTGATACCAACACCATTGTTTTTGTTGTCGGGAGAATTACACAAACTAAAGGGCTTGCTTGAGGAGCAACAACCGCCGTAGTCGCTAGGTCCGGGCATACGGTCCCCGAACCGGTTCCCTGGATCAACAGAGGCCCGCATCGCCGTACTTGATGTTGTACCAAACTCAAGAGTTTGAGTTGACGCATTGTATCGGCAGTAAAAAGAGCTGATGGAGCAGCCATTGGAACTCAAACAACCGATCCAATGCAATGTACTTTTTGTATACTTTCGCAGGTCCAAACCAATCGCAGAATAACTCCACATCCTGACGCGTGTCACGAGGTTTCCGCAAGTACCCGTAGGAACGGTCGCAACACATTTACCAGCCGAGCATTTCTGTAAGCTAGAGCACTTTATCCCACACCCTCCACAATTACTTGTATCGGTTTGAAAGCTCTTGCAACCTCCACCACAACAACCTTGTCCAGAGCTACAGACCTTTCCACAAGAGCCACAATTGTTGCTGTCTGTTTGCAAGCTGCGACAGCTACTAGAACAACAGCTTTGCCCAGAGCTACATGCTTTTCCGCAAGTTCCACAGTTTTTGATGTCGGACTGAAGGCTCGTACAGGAACCGGAGCAATTAGTCTGCCCCGAAGAGCAGGACACAACACACTTTCCCCCTGAGCAGAACTGGCCGGACGCACACTTTTTGTTGCAACCACCACAGTGGGCAGGATCATTCTGTGTACTGACACACATTCCACCACAGTTAACAAGACCGGAAGGACAAACCAAGACACATACAGCGTTCTTACAAAGTTCACCAGCTTTGCAAATATTGCCACAACGACCGCAGTTTGTACTATCCACCTTTCTGTCGACACAGCGACCTGAACAATTCGTCAATCCCGGAGGACAAACCAAGACACACGCACCGCTCTTACAAAGTTCACCTGCCTTGCAGGTTTTGCCACAACCACCACAGTTCGTTCGATCTGTTTTGGTATCCACGCACTTAGTATTGCAGTTGGTGAGTCCAGTCTGGCAAGACAGAGTGCAAGTGCTATTTCGACAGACCTCACCTGTCTTGCAGGCTTTGCCACAGCCACCACAATTCGTTCGGTCGGACTTTGTATCCACACAGCTATTGTTACACTTGGTTGTGCCACTCGCACAGATCAGCTGACATTGACCAGAGACGCAGGCCGTTCCGGCGTTGCAGACTTTCCCACACTGGCCACAATGACTGGGATTGGATTGAAGATTGACGCAAGTCTTAGAACAGATCGTAAGACCTTGTTGGCAAGACAGCTTACACTGACCGGCAGAACAAACCTGCCCTGCCCCACAGGCCTTTGCACATGAACCACAGTTATTGATGTCAGCTTTCAAGTCTGTGCATTTACCGTTACAATTGGTCAGACCAGACTGACAAGACAATTGACATATCCCAGAATTACAGATCTCTCCCAGCTTGCAGGAAGAGCCGCACTTTCCACAATGAGAGCGGTCTGTTTTGAGATCGACGCAAGTACCGTTACAATTGGTCAGACCAGACTGGCAGCTCAACTTACATGCACCGCGAATACAGACCAATCCAACCTTACAGTTTTGATTGCAAGCACCACAATGGGCCCGATCGGTTTTGATATTGACACAAAGATTGCCACACTTGGTCAGTCCTTTTTGGCAAGAGAGTTGACAGGAGGCGTTGTTACAAACTTGACCGCTCACACAAGTATTTCCACACTGTCCACAGTGAAGTCGATCCGACAATGTGTTGACACAGGTTCCTTTGCAATTGGTCAGACCAGACTGACAAGACACCTGGCACTTTCCTTGAGAGCAAACCTGGCCTTTGGGACAAACAGTGCCACAAGCACCACAGTTTGCGTTGTCGGTTTGCAATGTCACACATTTCCCGGAACATTTCGCCAATCCACTTTGACAGGAGAGTTGACACTGTCCAGAAGAACAGAGCTGCCCGGATTGACAAGCCTTGTTACAACCTCCACAGTGCTTCAAAGCAGACTTGAGGTCCACACAGACGGAACCACACTGAGTTAGACCTTGTTGACAACTCAACTCACATTTCCCTTGGGAGCAGATCTGACCTTTGGCGCAGGTGTTGTTGCATTGTCCGCAATGACCTCGATCGGTCTGTACATCCACACAGCTACCGCTGCAATGGGTTTGCCCCGTGGGGCAGGACACCTGACACTTGCCTTGGGAACAGACTTCTCCGGTTTGACAAACGTTGGCACACTTTCCACAGTGAGCCCGGTTGCTCTGAAGTTCGACACAGCTACCGCTGCAATTGGTTTGGCCTTTGGGACACGAGACTTTGCACTGCCCAGCAGCACAAACAAAACCAGCCTTACAAGCGTTGGCGCATGCTCCACAATGAGCCCGGTTGCTCTGAAGTTCAACGCAACGACCGCTGCAGTTGGTTTGGCCTTTGGGACACGAGACTTTGCATACCCCACTTACACAAACCTGACCGTTGCTACAGACATTTTGACACTGACCACAGTGAAGTCGATCCGTTTGTGGGTCTACACATTTTCCGGCACAGACAAGCTGTCCTTTCAAACAAGAGATAATGCACTGACCACTCTGACAGATCTGACCGGAAGGACAGGCGTTCCCGCACTTACCGCAGTGTTCCAGATCTTTCTGCAAGTTGTAACAACCACCTTGACAGACCGTTTGACCCGTTGGACAATTGATGGCACAACGACCGTTGCCACAGACTTCACCTTTCTTGCAGGACACACCGCAACCACCGCAGTTCTCACGATCGTTTGCTGGATTAACACAGACACCGTTGCATTCGGTTTGTCCTTTGGGACACTTGGCCTGCACACACTTCCCCTGGTCACAGTAATGTTGACGGGGGCAATCTTTAACCTCTGTGGAGAATTCAAAGCATCCACGAGCGTTCACCGAGCAGATATTGTACTTTCCTGGGATTTCTGTCGCCTTTGTCGTACACTTCCAGCTATCTTTTTCACATTGATTCGCCGGACAATCGGGGACACACTTGTTCTTGTCGCATTTTTCAAAGTCTTTGCAAGATTTAAAGCCTTTGCACTGAGACCACGTGCCACCTTTGCATTCCTGAAGCCCTTTCTCACAGGCATTACCACCTTTTGGCAAACATCCCTGAGAATCACCAGGAGCACACTGCATACACTGGTTGTTCACGCATGAAGACAAACCTTCATTCGTACAATCAGCATTTTTTAAGCACTCAACACAACCCCCCTTGCCATTGCAACGTTTGTTGGTTGGGCAATCTTTGTCTGTTCCACACACACATCGATTCTCTCCCGTACACTTCTTCGTGGGGCTGCTTTTGTTTTGGCAATGGTTGTCCTTCAAACAAGGAACACATCGACCTTGGGACTTCCCTTTCTCAATCAAACACCGCTCAGGGCAATTTTCACAGCCAGGGACAGAGACAGCAACATCGCCACTGCATCCAAGAATCCATAAGATCCCCATTCCACATAGATAGACAAAAGCCCGACCAGCACTACGATTCAGCATCACAATCCCCTTATAATATATATGGTGTGACTCACTACATATATGGTGTGACTCACTACAATGAGTCGTCCGAAAAGAACAACAGGACCGATTGGAACATCATCTTCTCTTGTTGACATCACTCCCGCTCCATTGTGAGCAACTCCTTTGTTTGGCTCTTACCAAACGTCGCCCAAAGTCCCTTTCCATCATGAACAAGCAACCACAAACAAGCTCCCTTTTCATCAGGAACAGACAACCACAAACAAAGTCCCTTTTCATCAGGAACAGACAACCACAAACAAAGTCCCTTTTCATCAGGAACAGACGACCACAAACAAAGTCCCTTTTCATCAGGAACAGACGACCACAAAGCGAGTATGGGAGGGGAGGATGTCACGAAGCACCTGAACGTGAGACACGGCTCGTTCGCCCCGAGACTCGCTGTCGTTGTTGGAAGAAGGAGCGCAAAGCATCTCCGGGATCTTGGTTGGTCTCCAACTCCACAACATCAAGAGCCAGGGTTTGGAATACCTGATGGATCTTGTCACGTGGGGGTGTTAGAGGAAGACAGAACTCCCCATCAGCTTGTTGATAACGTTGCAAGTTGACAGGAAATGATTCATCAGTCTCCAAGTCCTGCAAGTAAACTATCATAGTTTTCCCGAGAGAGGCAAAGTACAAAGAGCCCAAGAGCCAGAGAGAGAGGGCAGAGGTCGCACTCCACAGCCAGGCACCTCCTTGCCCCAGCCCCCAGAGCAAGAAGAGCAACAAGCTGCCACCCATCACCCAGGTAGAGAGGGCCTGAAAGATCCCAGAGGCAGGTTGTTTTTGTAAAGGCAAGGAGGTCTCCAGCGGGTCTCGTAGCACGACTGGAATCACCTCACATCGACGGACCAGGCGCTGCCACGCATGCACCTCCATCGGCGCAAGAAAATCGGACATCAAAAAGATAATACTATGCCGAGGAGCGACTCGTTGTAGAAACCGCAAAGCGGCCTCAAAATCGGTGCGATGTGTTGGCTCTCCCTTCCATTCACTCTGCTCTAACAGTTCCTCACGATCATCAAAGTCACTGGCGAGAGGTCCTGTTTGTGGCTCTTGTGCTCCCCCAGTTCCACCGGGTTTTGAAGTCAGAATCTCTCGGATCATCCGCATAATCTGTTTGCGTCCACGCTGTGGAGAGAGAAAGCGTTCCACACGATCTCCAAACACGAGCAGGCCAACGCGATCCTGGTTGGCCAACGCACTCATCGCCAGGATCATCCCAAGCTCAGCACCCAGTTCGCGTTTGCTACGCCAATGACTTCCAAGATCCATGGAGGCAGAAGCATCCCAAACCAACAGAACGGTGCGCTCGCGTTCTTCGGTAAATTGTTTGACATAGATATCATCCATACGAGCGGAGACATTCCAATCAATCCAGCGAATTTCATCCCCAGGTTGGTAATGGCGAACTTCTGCGAAGTCCATTCCTCGACCGAGAAAAGCAGAGCGATAGGCT
>JALTMC010000155.1:0-1681 GCA_027005175.1 Myxococcales bacterium | reverse complement strand
CGATAGGCTCCTGCAAACATGCTCTCCACTTGGCGTCGTGAAACAATCTCCAAACGTGCGAGCAAAGCGGCGATATGGTCACTGTCGCCGCCATCTTCCCACCACCGAAAAGCTTTGCTTTCGTGTTTCATAGGCTCCGTCATCATTGTTCACTCTGATTTTTCCATACTGCAGATTCTCGGGGGATGTTTCGTCGATACAATGAATCCAATTCTACCCAATATACGGAGAGATAGAGAGGTATTCTTCGTTCCCACCACACACGAATCGACACGAAGATCATTGGGGTTCCCATTGAAACGTTGAGACCTGCGGTTGTGATTTGCGCTGTCCAACTAATCCTCCTCTGTATCTTTGGCCCAATGGGGCTGCCAAGCAGAGAACTCTTCCGTTTCTTGACTTTGTGATGAGCTTTGCCCATGTCGGTCCTTTCCTTGGACCTTGACACTCGCTTCGCGGAGAGTGGGTTGCGTTTCGAAGCCTTGCCTGGTTTCCAAGAGAGAGTGCGGAGAGTCGGTTTGCTTGGCCTGGTCAAGCCGGGACCAAAGGGCTTCTTGGTCAGCCCGAATTCGTGCTGCTTCGGATTCAAGCTCTTCGGGTGAGATGTTATAGGTTCCAAAGAACAGACGTTTTACCATCACAGGGACATCGTGTAGGTTCGACTGGAATGTTTGGATATAATCTTCGATTTGCTTGGGAGACAGACTCTGACCAAAGCCCCGCAAGACCATCATAAGTTGACCTGGCGACACCGTTTCCACAGAGAGATTCTCGAATTTCTGTCCAAAGATCTGACAGTCGATATCACTGAACTGAATCCACTCAAAGGTTTGAGAGCCAACCTTGGACTCGATCCACGAGATGCGTTTGACAGGGAGAGAATTACTCGTAGTCATTGCCATAAACAATGGATATCGTTCATGCAGACGCAGAGAGTTGAGACCATCCTTATAGCCCCATAACACAAGTTTTCCAATGGAGCCTTCCCACGATTCAAGAAGCTCAGAGAGCTTGTCCAGATCATGTGGATACTGGACCGACAGCACATGGATCGGCATGGGAGGAATAGGAAAGACCCCTTCTCCAAGGTCAACATGACGGCCCAGATGAATGTGATCGATTTGACGGCCAACTTTGTCGTCAGAAGCAAGCTCTCTCTGATTTGCAAAAAGTTGAGAGAGATACACCTGATGTGCAGAACTACCCTGCAAGATCAAACCATCAAGACGGTAACGAGAAGGCAAACGAAAGCCACCCAGGCCCGTTCCATTGCGAACACTCAAGACCTTGATTCGGAGTGCTTCTTCGGCAAGAGAGAGCATCTTGTGCCCCACACCAAGCTGTAGCACACCGTCAAATCGGAGGTAATCAAGAGGAAGCACATCAATGGGAAAGTCGGCATTGATCTCTGCAACCTCCCCCATCTCTTCTTCCATGGGGAAATAGCGTGCGATAAAAGCGACAAGATGAGTCGCTGGATCGATTTTAACCTCAACTTTACCAGCCCGTTTGCACCTTTCAAGAAGTCGAACGGCACCCGCCTCCCAAAGGATCGTACTCACATCATAGGCATCAGACTCTCCCATAAAGATGGTTTCTTCCACTCCATCTTCCTCCACAGCACTGATGCAGACCTGAAGTCGCGCCAAGAAAGAGTGTTTCTCAGGAGACCAGTTGGTGT
>JALTMC010000154.1:15271-24441 GCA_027005175.1 Myxococcales bacterium | reverse complement strand
GATGTTAGGGGAGCTGCGTCGTTATTCCAAGCAGCTTGCTCATGAAGGTTTTGAAGTCCAGGATCTGGCAAAAGATCTGATCCAGAAACCTGTTCAGGAACTACATGACTATCTTGCTGCGCGGGATATCCTTCCCAAACGACATCGTTTTCTTTGACACCCCCCCACCCCATTCGGCTTGATTCATTGCCTGGGAAGGCCGACTCCGAACGAGGAGTACGTGAAAGAACTCTCTGAACGGCTTGCCCTTTAGGGAAAGTGCGCGAAAGTCCCACTCTGAACGGCTTGCCCTTCAGGGAAACTACGTGGTTGCCTTCGCAGTCTTGCTTCGCGATCGTCTGTCGATATGTGATATGTGATGTGAAGGAAGCTTTACATAAAGCGAAGGACAAAGCCTTCTGCGGCAAAGATGAGGATGAGCAGGAGGAAGAGGGTGGGCCAGATGCGTTCGGACTGTTTTTGAAAGGCCGTGGTTGTGTTGGCTGCGGCTAAAGTTCCGATGGATGCGAGTTGTTTGGTGGAGACAGGGGTGGGATTGGCTTCGTGTGGGTCAATGTTGACGATCTGAGGGAGGATGGCGAGCCGCTTGCCATTTCGTTCGAGGCGATAGATCCCTGGTTTGGAGCCACCTGGGAAGGTGTATCCTCTTTGTGTGGGTCGAATCCAGATGCTGTTGCTTTGGGGAGTGAGCACTTGTATGGCGCCTTCTCCGGGGACTTGAGGGATGCGAGCACTTTTATCGATCGTGAGGCTTTTGGCTTTGAGAAAGCGTGAGCCACCGGAAAGATAGGCTGTCACCTCTTGAATCCAGGGTAAGAAGAAGGGGCGAATGGAGGCGTTGGTCCAGTCGCGATCGATGCTGGTGGTATAGAGTAGGACACGACCTTTGCCGAAGCGTCGTTCGAGGAGAGCAGGAGGGCCGTGGCTGTATCGCCAGAGGATCTTACCTTCTTGCTTGGCGCGTCGGGGCTCTACCAACATCAGGCGGATGATTCGGGCAGATTGAAATAAGAAGCCTTCACGATACAGGTTTTGGAAGATGGGGTGGGTTCCTTTGATCTCGCCAAAATTGCGTTGCAATGCGATCCCTGTGCCATCGGGTCGTTGGGCTGCTAGGGCCACACCGCGTAGATCTCGTGGTAACAAGGAGCCAAACTGTTTGTTGTATATTGCGGGGTTGACTTGGTCGCCCATCGACATAAACAAGCCGCCACCATTTTTAACATAGTTGATAAGTTTGTTACGCCATGTTGTGGGGACTTCCCCCACGTTGCAGAGATAGATCGCGTGGAAGCCGGATGGATCTGGGAGTCTTGCGGAAGCATGTGTGATCTTAAGGCTGAAGGGGGCGCGTGGATCTCGTAGGGCTCTCTCCAGGTAGAAGAGTTCATCAAGGTAGGGGATGGTGCGAGGGTCACCGTTGACCAGCAGTACATGAGGTCTCTGTCGGGCGCGAAGGGCAAAGTAGCGACGATTGTCGGCTTGCAAGCCATCTTTGCCTATTTCAACATAGCCCTTGTAAAATCCTGCTCGGGTCAATCGAACAATGAAGCGTTTGTGGGCAGAGCTTTCTGGGTTGATCTTCTTAATAAAGCCACGCACTCGATCTCGGTTGTTGAGACGCAGTTTGATGGGCAGGTCTTTGATGGTATGTTTGCCGTAGTTACGCACAGTGGCGGTCAGGCGATAGGCGTCTGCGCCTGCAAAGGTTGCGGGTTGCATCTCCAACTGTAGAATCGCGCGGTTGTTTGGCTCTTTGGCTTGTACCGGAAAGAGCTTGACGGGTGGGAGTGGGGGCAGCTTAGGGGTTGCTGAGCCATCAAAGGCGTGGCGTGCAAAGTCTGAGAATACCGTGATCTGGGGGGTGTATCCTTTGACATTCCGAAGGATGGCAGCCGCTCGTCGCAGGGCGGTGGGTAGGTCCGTGGAACGAAACGAGGGCTTCCATTTTTCCAGCTTGCGTATGACGGGATTCTTGTCCAGGGACAGCTCTTTTTGTTCGTGGGGCATGACGCGTAGCATCGAAGAACCACGCAACAAAGCGATACGATCTTCTCCACGTAGCTGGCGTATCATGACGAGCGCTTTTTCTTTGGCTTGGGCAAACAATGTTGGCTTGCCAGCCTCGTGATACTGCATACTCATGGAGTCATCCACGATAAGTACGATCGCCTTGGGCGTGGTGGGATTTGCACCTTGGGCTCGCTGGAAGAAGGGTTTGGCAAAGGCAAAGGCAACGACAGCATACAACAAACATCGTAGTAACAGGAGGATCAGTTGTTTGATCTGAAGGCGACGGGCGACACGACGATGCGAGCGCAGTAAGAATTCAAAGGCTGCAAATCGCCATCGAATCGCTTTGCGTCGATAAATCAGATGGATGATGATAGGAATTAATATGGCAGCAAGTGCGGCTAAGAAAGCAGGCTGCAAAAAGGCAAGGCTACCCATGTCCTACCGAATCCTTCTACGAGTGTGGTGGCGTTGGAGGAGGAATTGTCTGAGAACCTGCTCGGGGGGTTCGGAGGTATTGACCCGCCAGTATTCAATTCCTGCTTCGTGAGCCATACGCTTGATTTGTTCGAGGTATTGGTTGAGTTCTTCAAGGTAATAAGGGCGAATCGCATGGGCATCGATCTGAAGTTGACGAGAGCGGTCTTCCAGATCTTCAAACATCGTTTGTTCTCGAAAGGGAAACTCCAACTCATCTCGATCCAGTACATGAAATAACACCAGGTCGTGACCCTGTGCAGAAAACTGTCGAATCAAGGGCTTGAGTTTCTCTGTATCGACGAAAAAGTCAGAAAAAATGATCATGATACTGCGTTTGCGACGAATCACTTCAGCCATTTGCTGAAGCACAGGAACCAGTGCGGTTGCTCCTTGAGGGTTTTCATCTTCCAACGTCTGCGCTAGAGGCAACAAGTACGAGGGGCGGTTGCGTGGTGGCATTAAATTGCGTAGCTGCTCGTTGAACAGGAACAAGCCTGCTGCATCTCCCTGACGAAACAACAAGTAGGAGATACTTAAGGCGAGGATCGCACCGTAGCGAAACTTGGAGGGGCGATCTTCTTCTTGTCCATCGGGGTAGGCCATGGAGGCGGAGGAGTCGAGCAGTAAGAAAGCGCGAACATTGGTCTCGTCTTCAAACTGTTTTACGTAGTATCGGTCGCTCTTGGCATACAATTTCCAGTCGATATGACGGATATTGTCGCCGGGACTGTACTCTTTGTGCTGGTTGAACTCGATGCTCTGCCCATGGTGAGGGCTGGTGTGCAAACCCGTCAACGTTCCTTCCACTACCCGAAGCGCTTTTAACGCCACCGGTGGAAGTTGGGACATGCTTTTGGGGTCGAGTAGAGGAAACTGGTTGTGCACGCTCATTCTTAGCGCTGACCGTGTTTTTGTAGCAACTCATCAATCACTTGTGCTGATGAAACGCCACTGGCTTCTGCGTGAAAGTTCGTCAACAGGCGATGGGCCAAGACGGGCTTTGCCAATGCGGTGACATCTTCTTTTTCAACGCTGTAACGACCTTCCAAGGCAGCTCTGGCTTTGCCACCCAAGATCAAGTACTGCGAGGCACGTGGGCCTGCACCCCATGTCAGGTACTCTTTGATCATGCTGTCGGCGTCTTCTTCTTTGGGCCGGGTTCGACGGACCAAGTCTACAGCGTATTTGATCACATGGTCGGGAACAGGGACACGCTTGACAAGCTCCTGCAACTCAACGATCCGCTCAGCGTTGAGGAGCTTTGATAACATCGGCTCGTATGCGCTGGTGGTTCGACGGACGATCTCTTCTTCTTCTTCCCGGTTCGGATAGTTGATGTCGATCTGAAACATAAATCGATCGAGCTGGGCTTCGGGGAGGGGATAGGTGCCTTCTTGTTCAATTGGGTTTTGCGTCGCCATCACCAAGAAGGGGAGGGACAACGGATAGGTATGACCTCCCGCAGAGATACGATACTCTTGCATCGACTGGAGTAAGGCGGCTTGTGTCTTTGGTGGCGTTCGATTGATCTCATCCGCCAGGAGAAGATTGCAGAAAATAGGACCCTGTACAAAGCGAAAACTACGACGACCTGTGCTCTGATCCTCTTCCAAGATATCGGTACCTGTGATGTCGGAAGGCATCAGGTCGGGGGTGAATTGGATTCGATTAAATGACAGATCCAAGATCTGAGCCATCGTTGAAATCATCAACGTCTTGGCCAGACCTGGAACGCCTACCAACAGCGCGTGACCTCTTGCAAAGAGCGCAATCAATAACAGCTCTACCACATCCATCTGTCCGATGATACGCTTGCCAAGCTCTTCTGTTACTTTGCTTTTGGCCTCGTGTAATTCGGCGATAATGTCGCGATCTTTAAGAGCCGTCTCTTTGGCTGTGGTGTCTGTCTTTTGTGGGGAGGAGATCGGCGTGCCCGTCTCAGGTGTCTCTTCCAGGGAGGGGGTTGTTTCTGCTTTGCTTTCTTCCGTCACACGGTTCTCCTTCTATAGTCAACAATCAACTGCTTTTTCGCCCGATCAAGAAGCCGTACCAATATAATGAGAGGCGTGCTGCTTCACAAGACCTTTCTGGTAGAGTTGCAAGTCGTCCTCTGCGAGCTTCGTACCCTCTGTGCCCCTAAAACACTAGATAGTGTGGATGAATTTCATGTTGCCTCTTTCCTTGGAAACACGATAACTCTGCCAACCACGCTCCCACTTAAATTATTCCTTTTCCCTTTTTATGGCCTTATTGTTCGAGAAAGAGTTACCAAAGGCTGCGTTAGGCTCTTTGCCGATCGCGGACCCGGCAAAATCCACAGCGTAGCGGGTTTGGAAGGGGAGGGGGTGTCCATGGAAACGAAGCCTCTTTCCGATAGCAGATCGGTCTCTCCTCGAAAAGAATATCGCTAGCTGTCGCAAAAATGTGTATAAGAAATCAGCACTCCATGTGTATAAGAACTCTGTACTTGCGCGTGGCACTGTACTTAGGAGTCCATGTCATTCGATACTTGGTGCTTGGTATTCGACACTCAGCATTCATTCATAACAAAAGAGAGAGAAGTATGATGTTGCGTTATATTGGTTTGATTCTCATGATTGGTTTGTGTGGAAGTGGTTGGGTTATGGGATGTTCGGGAGAAACGCCTGGACAGGAGACAAACAAAGCAGATGGTTCCTCCAAGGCGGGGCGTGAGTCGGGAACGACGGATGGTTCCACCGGAGCCACCGATGCTTCCGATACAACGGAAAAATCGCTGCAAGAGGGTGGCCCGGCAGAGTCGGTGCCTGTGGAGAAGGGGCCGACAGAGCCGGTGCCTGTGGAGAAGGGGTCTACAGAGTCGGTGCCTGTGGAGAAACCCGCAGCCAAGAAGAGGATCTTTGGAGGGAAGCGTCCTGTCACGATACAGTTACCCACTGGATATGATTCTTCCAAGTCTCTGCCATTGTTAGTGGTTCTGCATGGATATGGTGCAAGTGGAGCCATTCAGGCCGGTTATCTTGGGTTTACGGGGCTGCTTGGCAAACAGAAATTCTTAATGATCGCTCCCAATGGAACGGTGGACCCCACAGGGAAAAGGTTCTGGAATGCGACCACTGCATGTTGTGACTTTACCAAGACCAATGTGAATGATGTTGCCTATATTACCGGCCTCATTAAAGACATCAAGGCGGAGTATCTTGTTGATGCTAAACGAGTCTTTGTGGTCGGTCACTCCAATGGTGGCTTTATGGCTTATCGGTTGGCTTGTGATGCATCAGACCAGATCGCGGCGATGATAAGTCTCGCTGGTGCTACCAATAATTCCAAGCTATTGTGCAACCCCAAGCAGAAAGTAAGTGTGCTACAAATCCATGGAACCCGCGATTCCACGATCCGCTATACTGGTGGAGCTAACTTTGGAATTCGGTATCCTGGTGCAGAGGAAAGTGTGAAGTTGTGGGGGGGTTATAACGGTTGCTCGGGTGCCTTGAAAGCCACAACCACCACGTTGGATCTTGTGGCAAACCTGCCAGGTGCCGAAACCACAGTCAAGCAGGTGGCGGGCTGTCCTGCTGGAATAAACGCAGACCTGTGGATGATTCAAGGAGGAGGACATGTTCCGCGGCCATTGGTGAAATTTGCTGAGCAAACCTGGGCTTGGTTTCAAAACCATCCGAAACCATAGGTGTCGATGGTACGGCCTTCTTCATCGTGAGGGGACAAACCTGGGCTCGGTTTCAAAACCATCCGAAACCATAGGTGTCGATGGTACGGCCTTCTTCATCATGAGGGAGCAAACGGAACCCGTTTTTTAAAACTGAAATGGCAGGAGATATAAAAGAATGCGCGAGCGATATGGACAGCTCCGGTGGCTACTTCTTGGACTGGTTCTCTTCGGTGGGGCTGGGACGGGATGTGTACATGGAAAGTTCTTACCAGCTGTACGTGATAGCTTTCCCGCAGTGGCTCATGACAAGGTCTTGGTTCATCTTACAAAGTGCCCCAAGAACGCCGTGATTATTGGTTCCGTGATTCTGGATGCGTCCGAGCCCATCACCCAAAGTGGGATGGTGGATCGATTGCGCAAAGAGGCGGGGAAAGGTGGTGGCCACGGGATCTGCAAGATCCGTTATCGCAAAACCAAAGGAGGTAGCCTACTTCCCGGCGCAGGAGAATACGACCCCTCCGGATTCAAAGGGGGCACTTGTTTGGTCTTTCGATTTAAATAGGATGGAGACAATCGTAAAAAAAGACACAGGGTGGAGACAATCGTAAAAAAGATACAACAACAGGCGGGTTGGTCGCTATCGATGGAAGATGGCTTCAATGCAACACAACAAAAGGAATCGTAAGAGAGGAGGTCAGTTCGGATAGAGGCAGACTTTGCGGGAGCCGCTGCAGTAATAGGAACTGCTTAACCTCCTGCAGGTGCTGCTATTAGAGCAGGTTTGGAAACAAGCTTTGGAGCCAGACCCTGATGTGTTTCCTCTGGCATAGCGGCAAGTATAACCACTGCTGCATGAGGAGCTACAACTACGCAGACAACGCAAGGCTCTGGAAGAGCTATATCCGATGTTGATGCAGATATAGCCCGAAGCACAGCTGCTATTTGAAGTACATTTGGCGTACTCTTTTCCAGAGCCTGTGGAGCCGCCACCTATTCCCACGCATAGGCTGCGACTGGTATAACAGGTGAGATTCGAGCCATAGCTTTGGCACGTTGTGCTAGAAGAGCAGCTTTTGTAACAACCTTTTGAACCACTGCCACTCCTTGATGCCTTTTTGTATCGACAATAAAAACCGCTAGAGCAGCGGCTTGAGCAGGACTTCAAACAGCGTAAGTCGGTTTGGGAACTGTAGGGACTGGTATCCAAACATACAAGACCCGATAGACAATCGCTGGTACTTGTACATGTTTCATAGGACTTCTTTGAACCACCTGTGACGGTCTGACATTGGCCTCCTACGCACTTTTGTCCCGAAGAGCATTGGGTATCGCTGGTGCAACCGGAGGAACCGCCTTTGCTACAGATACCACCACTGCAAGTATAACCTGCTTGGCATGTACTGGTACAAGTGCTCTGGCAGCGACCTGAAACACAGAGGTATCCAAAGCCGCATGAGCTACTGCTTGAACAGCGGATCGGCTGGCAGCGACTTCGACTGCAAGAAAATCCACCCCAGCAACTGCTGCTGTAGCGACAGCTTGTGAGACAGGCTCCAGACGAGATGCTACAGACATACCCTTTGCAGGTTTTGTGCAGACAGGGAGATTGGCATCGACCAGAGGTACATTTAAAGCCGCCAATACAGTTGCTATCCGAAGTGCAACTGGTATAACATTGTGCGTTCGAACCACACTTATAACCACCACCACAATCACTATCTCGACGACAGGTGCCTGTGCGTGCCCTGCACTTGTTGCTGGAACAGTAAAATCCAACTCGACACTCTCGTGAATAACTGCAGCGTGTATTGCAAGCACCGTGAAGACAGGCGTATCCTGCGTTGCAATCGCTGTCGGAAGAGCAGGGAGGTCGGCATTGGCCTAAGATACAGTCGTTTCCCTTGCTACAGTCGCTTTGATAACTACAACTGGTTCCACATACTTTTCGAGAAGAGCACTTATAGCCACCGCAGTTGATGTCGGTCTTGCAACCCACTTCACACTTTCCACTATTGCAGTAGTAGCTGGCTTTGCAGTCTTTGTCACTGGTGCAGCTGGTTTTGCATTTTCCATTGATACAAGCTGTACTTGAACATTCTGCACTGGATTGGCAGGAGCGCACCACACAAGCTCCATTGCTGCACATATAATTGACAGCGCAGTGGGAACTAGACGTACACTTGGTATAGCATTTTTGTCTGGATGTATAACAGTTATAGCCTGTGTTACAAGCGGCAGAGGAGTTACAGGTTTGGTTTTTGGAGCTACACTTTCCACCGGAACATGCATAGAACTGAGCACACTGAGCATTGGAGGAGCAGCTTGTGGCACAGTAATTTCCACCAGCTTGTGCCACACAGGCGTAATTGTTGGAACAGTAACTATCTCGACTACAAATGCGGAGGCGGCTGCACTGTCCGTTGCTGCAAACATACCCTGTTCGGCAGGAACTGTTTCCGCTGCAAGTGGTTCCACACTTGTTGTTGGAACACTTGTAGCCGCCGCTGCAATCACCGTCACTACGACAGCCCGAGACACATACCTTGTTGAAGCAAACCTGACCTCCGGAACAGTTGGAATCGCTAGTGCAGCCGGAGCGGCAGGCACTTCCTGTACATATCTGGCCTGTGGAGCAGCTCTGTACTTTTCCCCACTTGCCACAGCCACGCTCAACAACACAGCGGATAACTTTGTCACCCGAACACTTGCTATCACCAGCACTGCAATCACTGGTACATGCTTTACAGATCCCACTTTGACAGGATTCTCCTGTGCCGCACTGGCTGTCTTTGGTGCATTGTTTGCGACACTTGGTGCCAACACAGGATTCTCCCGCATTGCAGGGGGCTGTGGTGCCCCATTTGTCACAGTTGTCTTTGGTTTCACAGAGCTGGAGTAGGCTTCCCAGACAGCGAAACTCACCCTTTTTGCAGTCGGGGCGGCAGTCGCTGTTGCCTTTCAGGCAACGACCATCCACACAAACTTTGCCAGGGTTACAGGCTGAGTCTTGTTGGCACTCATCTTTGGG
>JALTMC010000154.1:0-15261 GCA_027005175.1 Myxococcales bacterium | reverse complement strand
TCTTTGGGTGGTTCTTCTTTGGGAGTTGAGCCATCTTGCCCGGTCGCTTGCTCCGAAGGCAGGTTGACATTCTCTGAAGGTGTTTTGCAACGCCCACGAGCACTGCAGAGTTGACCACTCAGGCAGCCGTCGTTGTCTTCACACACAAAGTCACAAAATCCGGAGTTGCAATGCTTTCCAAGCTCGCAGTCTGTGTCGCGCTGACAGCTACTCTTACCACTACAACTTGTATAAAGGGTGGTGCTTAAGGTTGCTACCAAGATAAACAAAAAAAGATATTGTAGAGTGTTTCGTACATTCATGCTGATAATTCCTCATACATCCTTTCAATGGGAGGAGTTCCTGGCTTTGTGTCGCCTCTCTTGGTAGAGAGAGCGACAACAAAGCCAGGGACTCCTACTTTTCGTTGGTTCCACCGTCTGTGACGGTCTCTGTGGAAGGCTTCGGGCTAGGTTCCCGTGCTGGCTCAGGGCCGGGTCGTCGAGGGGGTGGGGCTCCTCCTGTTGCCGGTGTGGTGGGGTTGCAGCTTCCCAGGCGTAGGCCCAACTCTCCGGCTTTCTTGGCGCATTCGTTCTCATCGGTGATACCGTTGAGTTTTTCGAGACATTTCTCTCGATCTGTGGAGGCACGGATTTGCAAGCAGCACATAATGGCTCGGGCACACTTTCCTCGGACCCAGCCACTGCCTTGTTGGGGGAAGTTGATCTTGGCTCCACCCTGAAACACTGCGGATTTGCGTTTGTTGGATGGGAGGGGGGCAAAGCAGGAGCTCTTTTCGTAGAGGTCCTGACACCATTGATCTTTATCCCGATCATTGGGGGAGTTGTTGGTTTGGTTGTCTACAGCTTGACTGCATCGGTTGAGATCTTCACCGAATAGATCGCGACATTTGCAGCTTTTGTAAGCAGAGCAGTAGTTGGTGAGTTGCGGTTGTTTTCCTGTGATACAGCCCATGGGCTGTAGGCTTGCGAGGGCAGTGATTCCCACGACACCACACAAGAAGGTAAAAGAGCGAGTTCGCATCCAGAGCCTCCGCAGTGTTGATGGATTGGTTGTGCTTGAAGCATTGTGTTTGGAAAGAAAATACATGACTACCTCCACGCATAGCTGAGGGATACCATGGCAAACAATCCAGGTTGTTTGCCTCCGATAAAGTTCGGTCCCTGGGTAAAGATAGGTGCTTCAAACGAACCATCGAGGCGGAACCCGTTCCAGTTGAAACCAATACCAGCGGCCCAACTGTAAACTTGTTGAGTTTGTTGGAGTGTTCCGGCAGTTTTGTTGCCGGGCTCTTCGGAGTTCTGTGGATCGGGCAAGCCGGGGAGGCGACTGGATGAATTGTTGAAGAAGAAGCGTGCGGTAAAACCAAATCGAATCACAATATAACGCCACAAGGATGCTTCTAAGGCCGCTTGAAATCCTGGAAAGAGAACTGCTCCCGCTGCTTGTTCCAAATTGACTTGCTGTAACGCTGCTGGTCCCAACTTATTGCTACCACCCAGCGACTGATACCCCAACAGTATACCACCTGTGAAATAAGCCACAATAGGGAAGCTTGTTTTCTTGGTTATTTCGGGTTTTTTTGACTTTGATTTGGCTCTTTTTTTGCCCCAGAAGTCATCTCCACTGTCTCGTTTTCTCGCTCGCTCGTAGTGATCTCCTTGGCCGTCTTTGAAGCTTCGATTGTCACCCACTTGAAATGTGGTGGGGATCTTGATAGCGATACGCGGGCCAACAAGAGCTTCGACTAGGAAGTAGCCATAGGCAGCACTAGATTTGTTGGAAGGTGTGCTGATGGCATAATGCCGACGGGCGACTTTTAAGTCTACAGCCAACTCCATCGACTTATTCAGGCGAAAGAATCCTCGGCCATATACAGCAAAAGACGGAAGGGCCGAACCTTGCGCTCGGATTTCGTCCGCTTCGACGATCTTGTAGTTGTTGAACGTCACTTCAACACCGAGGTCGATGGCTGTGTTGCGTCGGCGCAAAGAGTATCCCAATTGGACTTCAAATGACAATGTCGAAAATCCTGAATTGCGGTCATTGCGTGTGCTGCCGGAGATGTTGTTTGCTCCTTGCAGGGTGGTGGAGAAACTAAGACCGATGCCGATGGACTGATGGCGTCCCAATTGCATGCCTGCCATTAAATCGACGAGACGACGAGGTAAGGTAAGATTTTTTATGCCATAAAGGCTAGCTGTCGCACCCAAATCATTGAACAAGGCTGGTCGGTTGCCAAACACACCGATGGCAAAGCGACCCCCATAGATAGCACTGGCAGAGCCGGTGAGAGGGTTGGATTCAGCTTCAATGACCAGTTTGTTGGTGTGGTGTACAAGAACACCTGGGAATCGAAAAACATCCGTCTCATCAAAAAAGAAGGGGGAATCGTTAAGTGCGTGTTTGCGGGCGCGTGTTGCATGGGCGGGGGAGCCAAAAGTGGCACCCGCAAGCAACAATAGACCCAAACACAGCAAGGTGTTACGTAAGGTCCGCATGGTTTCTCCTTTTACTTTCGTGAACTACAACTCAATACAACATGAGCATTCATGATCGCACCAAATTCAGTGCTTATGGCAGGGATATCTCATCGAAGCTTCCGCGCTTCTTTTGGAGCTTCGCTCATCGAAGCTTCCGCGTTTCTTTTGGAGCTTCGCTCATCGAAGCTTCCGCGTTTCTTTTGGAGCTTCGCTCATCGAAGCTTCCGCGCTTCTTTTGGAGCTTTTGTTCTTCTGTTATGGATCTCACTTTGGTGGTGGTGTCATTCGATATCTTCCAGAACTCGATAGTCGAAAGAGATATCGAACTCTGAAAAAAACCGAATGACTTTCGATGGTCTACTCTGTGTGGTACGGAACACGGCCCAACCCAACATCGTGAAAAGAAGGGAGCGTATGAGACATAAGCGAGGTCCATTCTTATCCATCCAAGTGCTTGTGAATATACGCAAACCTTGAGTGGCATGTGTTCATTTCTTGAACCATCACTTAAAATGCTTCTCTCAGTTAGTTACTCCGCTCGGGAATGTCAACCCTGTGAAACATGTTTTATCTTTTTGGGCCTTGTTGGGGTGTTATTGTCAGGGGGGGGGTGAGGTTGGAAGATTCGGTGATTTCTGTGCTTTCTGTATGCTTTGCAGAGTGTGAAGAAAGTGTAAAATACGGTGCTATGGGCTTGACAATCGTGAGAATGAAAGGCACTCTGGCCGCGTTTTGTACAGCCGTTTTTACGCTCCTTGTTGGAGGGGTACATTTTTTCGAGAGTTGGAGTCTTAAGGTTGGGAATGACAGTTGTTTTTGATAGGGGTAGGAAGATTGGTGAGGAAAGAATTCTAAGATGACACAGTCTTTGAAGCAAATACGATGGTCACAGTGATCGACTCGAATGCCAAATATGGAAGAATTCTAAGATGACACAGCAGTTGGATGATTTCTCGCCCTCACGCGGCAGAGTTCTTCGTGGTGTGATAGCCACCGTTATGATCCTGCTTCTTGGGGTTGTGATGTTTCGTGTGATGTCTCGAATGCGGAAGCGTCCGAAAAAAAAGAGCGTGGTGAAAGCGTTGTCGCTTCGGGTGGCAGCAACCAGGGTCCGCTATCAGCCGCGAACGCTCTATTTGAAAGGTTTTGGCACAGCAGAGCCAGAGCGTCGCCTGGAGTTGGTTCCACAGGTCTCTGGGAAGATCACGTATACGCTGCGTCCAGCGTTTAAGGTTGGGGTCTATGTGAAGAGGGGGAAAACCCTTTTGGTGATCGAGCGAAGTGATTATTTGATCGAGTACAAACGATTAAAGGTCACAGTGGCTTCGGTCAAAAAACAAATCAAGATCGCTGAGCGTGCTTACAAAGTCAGTCGTGTCAATCTCGGTCGCAGTCGTCGTTTGGTGCGTCGTCGAGCGTTGGACCAAGGATCTTATGAGCGCTCCCAACAACAAGTGCTCGACCGAAGTCAGCGGCTGGAGTCGTTGCGGCAGGCATTGCGGGTTAATGAGATACTGATGCAACGAGCATCATTAAATTTGCGGCGAACAATTCTTCGAGCCCCCTTTAATGCTCGGATCAGCCGAGGGGATATTACTCGTGGAACTTTTGTGTCGATGGGCCGTCCCGTTGGGGCGATTGAAAGTGTTGATTCTGTTGAAATACCTGTCTCATTCTCTCTGAAAGACTTGCGTAAGATGTCGCGCTCGAACGGTGAGCGCATCCCTTTGGGCCAAATCCCCGCTTATATGAAAAAGCTTCCTTCCGTGCTTGTGACAGCAGATGGAGCCACCTGGAAGGGCAAGGTCAAACGAACGGCCTCTGGGTTGGACCGGGCAACTCGAACACTCACACTTTATGTGAGTGTGGATCTGAAAAAACAAAAGAAAGCGGGCAGCTTACTTTCGGGGACTTTTTGCCGCGTGAAGATCCCGGCTCGCAAGCTAGACCGGGCTATTTCTTTGCCACGTCGCGCTCTGTACGAGGGCAACGTGGTGTACCTTGTCAAAGATGGAAAAATTGCGAAGCGCGTTGTTCAGGTTGCTTCTTTGGACAGTGATTCGGTGATTGTGACTGCAGGTTTGCATACGGGTGATGCGGTGATTGTATCGCAACTCTCCGATCCCATTGTAGGAACTCTTGTCTTTGCGAGCTTCGGAGGCAAGAAGTAGTCCGATGCGTAAAATTGTCGCTTGGGTGGTCAAAAATCCTACTCTTGTCAATCTGATGATGGTGGGTATCTGTGTGATGGGTTTGCTCTCCTTGCGCACGATACCCAAGGAAGTTTTTCCAGAGTCCTCTTTGGATCTGATTGTGGTTCGAATGACCTATCGAGGTGCGGGTCCGAAAGAGATCGAAAACGGCATCCTGATCAAAGTCGAAGAAGCTGTTCAAGGGATCTCTGGCATCTCACAGATCACGTCAGAAGCGAAAGAGAACTTCGGCGTTGTCAATATCGAGGTTGCCAGTGGTGCCAAGACGATTAAAGTTTTAAGGGATATTAAGGACCAGGTTGACCAGATCTCTTCCTTTCCGAAAGATGCTGATACACCGGCAGTGTTCGAGATTGTGCGAAAGCCCCCTGTCTTGAGTCTGGCCCTCTTTGGCGATGTCTCCAGGGCTGCCTTACAGACCGTGGCTGAGCGGGTGAAGGATGAACTGTTAGCCAAATCGTTAATTCCATTTGTGGAGATCAAGGGTGCCAAAGAGCGCGAGATCTCCATTGAGGTGAAAGAAGAAAAGCTGCGCAAGTACGGCCTTCAGATCTCGGATATCGGCCGCGCCTTAACGTTGGCTAACTTTGACATCTCCGGCGGACGCTTGAAGACCAAGAAAGAAGACTTTTTGATCCGTGTGTATGGGAAGCGGTATCTGGCGAAGGAGCTAGAGAGTATTCCGGTGAAGACGTTGCCCGGTGGAAACGTCATCCGTATCCGGGACATCGCAAAGGCGCGTGAATCGTTTGCAGACTCAGCTGAAGAGTTCTATTACAACGGCAAGAAGGCACTGTTGATCGATGTGATTCGGAACTCCAGTGGAAACTCCTTAGCGATCGGTGCTCAAGCGCTGGCTTTTGTCAAAAATGAGGCTCCAAAGTTCTTGCCAGCGGGTGTGAAACTGGCCCTTCAACGCGATCGAAATGACCCCTTGCGTGATCGTATGAATCTTTTGCTGAAAAATGGCTTTCAGGGATTGATTCTGGTGTTGCTCACCCTCTCTTTGTTGATGAACTTGCGTCTCGCCTTTTGGGTCGCTCTCGGTTTACCTGTGGCTTTGTTGGGGACCTTTATCCTCTTTGACCCATTCAACATTACCGTTAATGTTCTCAGCTTGTTTGGCTTGATTCTCGTTATCGGAATCCTGGTTGACGATGCCATTGTTGTGGCAGAGAATGTCTTTACGCATCTTGAAAGAGGTAAATCTCCTGTTCGCGCTGCTATTGACGGTACCATGGAGGTGCTGCCTGCCGTTTTTGCCGCTGTCTTTACCACGATTCTCGCTTTTACTCCCATGTTCTTCATGGGTGGCATCATCGGTAAGTTTATTTCTGCGATACCCGCCGTTGTCTGTCTGGCTTTGTTGCTCAGCTTGGTGGAAGGCTTTCTGATCCTTCCACCCCACCTGGCACACTCACTTAAGCCTCGTGGCAGCGCAGAGTTTACAAAGAATCGTATGCGTCAGGCCCTGGATAACGCTTTTTTGTGGTTCTCTCGTAAATTCTATGCAGCTTCGTTGCGGTTTGCTCTTCACAACCGTTGGGCGGTTCTTGCGGTGGGCACTACGATGTTTCTCGGTGCCATCGGGCTGATGCGAGGTGGTATTGTAAAGTTTGTGTTCTTCCCTCGCTTGGAAGGCGATCAAATCGTAGCCCGTGTCATTATGAAGCCCGGTACTCCAAAAAAACGGACTTGGGAAGTGGGGCAGCGTCTGGAACGTGTCGCGATGAAAATGGCTGCCTACTACAAGAAAAAATACGGCAGAGATGTGGTGCTTGCTCGATCGACTTGGATCGGTCGGTATACTCGAAGAGGTCCAGGATTTTCTCCTCCTTCTGGTGAGGAGGTTTTGGAAGTTCAACTCGATTTGCTTCCCGGCCAAAGTCGGCCTGTTTCGAGTTACAAGATGGTGGACGAATGGCGTAAGCGATCAGGGCCTATCCTTGGGGCGTTGCGCTATAGCTTTGATACATTGGGAGGACCACCTTTAGGGAAAGCACTGGAGTTCCAACTGATGAGCAACAAGCAAGGTCAGCTCAGACAAGCTGTCGATGCTTTGCGAAAAAAGCTAGGAACTTTCCAAGGAGTGTCTGACCCTGAAGATGATATGAGGCCGGGAAAACGAGAACTTCGTCTCACCCTCAAGCCACTCGCGAAGAGCCTTGGTATCACTCTGCAAGAGATCGCTCTGCAAGTGAGGTTCCGAGTCTCTGGACAAGAAGTGATGCGCTTGCAGCGAGGGCGCGATGAAGTTCGGGTCTATGTCCGGTATCCAGAGTCGAATCGAAAAAGTATAGGCAACCTCAACGAGATGTGGATACGCACCCGGCGGGGCAAAGAGATCCCTCTTCCACAGTTGGCATCCTGGCACTTTACGCGGGATCTGGGAGTCATTCGACGGATCGACCGCAAACGTGTGGTCAATGTCTCTGCCAATCTTGACAACTCCAAAGGCAACCGTGTGGACATCATCCAGGAGTTAAAAAAATCGACCTTTGCCCAGATGTCACAAAGAACCCCCGACGTGCATCTGCGAGCGTCAGGTCAGGGGAGAGAACAAGCCAAAGTCTTTGGTGGGATGGCCGTTGCATTTCCCATCGCTATGTTTGGGATCTTTGTTTTGTTGGTGGCTGTGTTTGGTTCTTATCTTCAAGCTTTCTTGATCGTCAGCATGATTCCCTTTGGATTGATCGGAGCTATCTTGGGTCATCTTGTTCTCGGACGCTCTCTGACCATCCTTAGCTTCTTCGGAATTGTCGGACTCTCGGGCATGGTGGTCAATGACTCCCTGGTCCTTATGGATAAACTCAATCGGTTAATTCGCGATGATGGGCTGACTATTTTTGAAGCTGCCTGGGAGGCGGGCCAAAGCCGAATGCGAGCCATCCTCTCCACCACCATGACAACTTTTGTTGGATTGGCTCCCTTGTTACTCGAAAAAAGTATGCAAGCCCAATTCCTTATCCCAATGGCTATCTCTATCGCGTTCGGAATTGTCTTTGCAACCTTCATCACTCTGATCTTGGTTCCCTGCCTTTACCTGATATCCGATGATGTACGTTGCTTCTTTTTCTGGATGCGTCAGGGACGATGGCCCAGTATGGAAGAGGTCGATCCGATCGTAAAGCAGCGAATCGCACGCGAAAAGTATGACGCTGAAGAGACCACAACATAGGATCGACAACTCAACAAGATTTACATACCGCGAATCCAAGATACGGTAGACCTGGCGGGCCAATTTACAACATGTAAAGATTAACTCCTTGGGTCCAGCTTCTCCCATTTTTTTTCGTGGAGATGAAAACCCCCACTCTGAGGATGAAAACCCGACGAAAGTAGGCTCAATCATTGGGTCTTCCCATTTTTTTTCCGTGAAGCTGGAAATCTCCACTCTGAGGATGAAAACTCGGCGGAGGTCAACTCAACCATTGGGTCTCTTTTTAAAGTCTGTTTTTGAAAATTGGTATGATCACTTGATCATCGTATCAACTTTTGTTATGTTGGTTTGCGGATGATCAAGTGGTATGATCACTTGATCATCGTATCAACTTTTATCATTGGTTAGGTTGGAGAGGTTTTGTTTTGGCGTTAAAGTTTAAGCCTGTGCAGAAGAGGTCGCTTTCGAGTGAGGTTTTCGATCAGATTCAGGATCAGATTCTTTCGGGAGAGTTGCAGGCGGGGGAGTTGTTACCTTCGGAGCGTCAGCTGTGTGAGCTTTTTGGTGTGAACCGTGGCGCGGTGCGTGAGGCATTGAAGCGTCTGGAGCAGATCCAGCTTGTTGCGATTCAGCATGGTGGTGGTACGAGAGTTCTCGATTACCGGGTAACGGCTGGGATTGAGATCTTACCTGCGTTGCTTGTGCGGGGTGGAGTGATTGATTTGGGTGTGGTGGGGGGAGTGATGGAGTTACGGGCTTCGATGGCTGAGGATATCGCTCTGTTGTGTGCGCGGCGTGTGGATGAACAAGTGTTGACAGAGTTGGATCGAGTGACAGCAGAGATGGGGCAGGTGAAAGAGTTGATGGTATTGGCAGAGTTGAACGTTCAATTTTGGAGGCTATTGATTAAAGGCTCCAACAATATCGCATACCAGCTTGCTTATAACGCTTTGCAAAAGACGTTTGAGAATATTCGAGAGAAGTTACGAGATGCTTTGGCCATGGAGTGGACAAGTCAGGCTCTTTATCGGGAGATCTATCTGGCTATGAGGCAAAAAGATGCAGAGTTGGCTCGGCAGTTAACGAAAGAGCTTGTCTCGAAAGGTACACTGGCAGTGTTGACCATTTTGGATAGAGAAAGCTAGTGCTTCGACAAGCTTATTTTTTAGGGCGAAGGTGCCTAGTGCTTCAACAAGCCTATTTCTTAGGGCGAAGGAGTCTCGGTTGAATTGTAGCCTAACAAACACAATCCTAAATTTGGGCGATGTCTGGACATGCGTGGAATCTTGGTCAAGCACCGAGAACAGTTGGGCATTTCGCAGTGTTGACTCTTTTCTAGGAGGAGAAGGATATGTCACAGTTTCTATTGTTTCTCGTATGTGCTGCTTTTGGCATTGTGACTTGGAGTCTTGCGGAGTATTTGATCCATCGATTCTATGGGCATCGCAAAGACAAGAAGAATATCTTTACTGTGGAGCATATGAGGCATCATCGAGAGACCAGTTATTTTGCGCCAACCTACAAAAAGGTGATCGCTGCGATCCTTGTGTTGTTGATGAGTACGCTGTTGTTTGGTTTGCTTTTCAGTTGGTTTGTGGGCTTCTCTTTTTCACTGGGTTTCTCAAGTATGTATTTGACCTATGAGGTGATCCATCGGAGGGCGCATACACATGGACCGAAAGGTGCTTATGGCCGGTGGGTACGTAAGCATCACTTCTTTCATCATTTCAAAAATCCAAAGGTCAACCATGGGGTGACGAGTCCTGTCTGGGATATCGTGTTTGGAACCTTGGAGAGTCCGGAAGTTGTTCTTGTCCCTCGCAAGCTCGCTTTGGACTGGCTTTTGGACCCAGCGACTGGTGAAATCCTGCCCGAATTTACGGCGGATTATCAGTTGCGAGGTGGGGGCACCGCGAAGGTTCTTTGAATCTCTTTTGAAATCGTTTGTCAATCTTATGGTACTCCAGGAAAATAGAAGAACACTGTTCCATTGCTCTCTCTGGTATGGTAGGAAGAACCCATTGACAACTCCCAAGGCAAAAGCCGGAGGGATTCTTGCTTCAACGACAGGCTATCCCATCTCCACAAGCGGGTCGGAACCTGAATGTGAGCAGATCGTCACACAAGCGGGTCGGAACTTGGAACCCAGTAAGGAAACATAATGTCACAAACGGTTGCTATTGTTGGGGCGGGCTTGGTGGGTCGCCTTCTTGCTGTTGAGCTTGCCACATCGGGGTGGGATATCCATGTCTATGAACGTGATGGTCGCATGGGTTGGGAGAGTTGTTCCTTCGCGGCAGCCGGAATGCTTGCGCCGTACTGTGAGCTAGAATCAGCAGAGCTTCTGGTGAGTGAGATGGGAGTTGCTTCTTTGGCTCGTTGGCCGAGTATTCTGGAGCGTCTCAAGTCCCCAGTGTCTTTTCGTCAGGAAGGAAGTCTGCTTGTCGCTCATCCTCGTGACTTTGACGCTTTGGTGCATCTACAACAGAAGATCGAACCCCAGTTATCTTCAAGTGAGATGATGCAATGGGTGGGGCAACGCGAGATCGCGGACTTGGAGCCTGAGATCGTTGACCGGTTTCAGCGAGGTTTGTTCTTTCCTGGGGAAGGTCAAATCGACAACCACGAGTTGATGGCGTCTCTGGCGGAGACGATGGAGGATCTTGGAGTTGAGGTTCACTGGCGAACATCAGTGGAAAAACTAGAGCCCCACCAGATCTCATACGATTCAAAACAAGAAACATTTGACTGGGTTGTGGATTGTCGAGGACTCGGTGCCAAGGAGGATTGGAAAGGGTTGCGAGGTGTTCGAGGAGAGCTTGTGATTGTTCGCGCTCCGGATGTTACACTCAAACGACCTGTGCGAGTGATGCATCCTCGGTATCCACTCTATGTGGTGCCTCGTAAAAATAACTTCTTTGTGATTGGTGCCACCTCCATCGATAGTGAAGATATGACACCCATATCTCTGCGCTCCACCTTGGAACTTCTCTCTGCTGCGTATGCTTTGCATCCCGGTTTTGCAGAGGCTCGCATCTTACATTCTGTGGTGCAATGTCGCCCAGCTTTGCCCGACCACTTGCCCCAAATTCAGGTGCAAGATGGATTGATGCGAATCAATGGACTCTACCGTCACGGATTCCTCTGCTCTCCTGCTGTGATTCAAACAGCCGTCAACACGATCAATGCAGGGGAGTCAGACGATGAACTCCTCATCGTAAAACGTGTTGCTTGCGATTCGAATAGGCTTGACACACAGGAATAAGTTTCCATGTTGACCAGTCCGTACGATATGGATTCGGGCAAGTCGGACGCGACCCAACTCAAGCAGGTTCAGTCGCCAGTGTCGATAATGCTGTAAATTATTAATTGTAGTGTTCTATTTTGGTACTGATGGAGTCCCCTTTGGGGACTTTTCTGTGGGCTATATCATGGAACTCTGGAGCCTGAGAATTCATTCTCAGGTGGACTCGTGTCGAGCACGAGAGTTTGAGCCCTCAAACCTTTCTTAGAGTCCGAACTCGGGCCCCTGGCTTTGTCGCATGACACGGGCGTATGCGTGGGGGAAAAAGCGGCTGAGCAGGTAGGATGCTTTGCCAACGGAGGAAGGAACCAGGAGCGTTTTGCGCTGTTTGGTTGCCTGGAAAATGGCATCAGCGATGGTGTCGGGAGATGCCATCTCACCTACGATATTCCTGACGGTTTGTGCCTGCGCTCCATCTCCTGCAAGTGCGTTCTCTTCGATCGATGTTTTTACAAAAGAAGGACAGGCGATCAGCACACCTACACCTTCTTCTGACAGCTCCTCGCGCAACGAGTCAAAAAATCCATGGAGTGCGTGTTTGCTAGCAGCGTAGCCTGTTCGCCCAACGAGCGGTGCAAAGCCTGCGATGCTGGAGATCGCAACGATCATTCCTTTTCTCTTGCATAAACTTGGCAGCGCAGCTTGTGTACAGTTCACTGCACCAAAGAAGTTGACGTCCATGACTTTTCGCAACACCGAGATTTCTGTTTCGGTGAGTAGACTGCGGTGAGAGATTCCTGCGTTGTTGAGTAGAACATCAACACCGCCCCAGGTCTCGACAACACTTTGGATGGCGTTATGACAGGCCTGTGGCTCTCTGACATCGCAGGGAATCGTCATCACCTCTGTCTTATACTGGTGTCGCAGTCCTCGGGCTGTGTGTCGCAATGCTGTGTCATCAACATCGAGGAGTGCGATACGATATCCTTCCTGTGCAAAACGTTGGGCCAGGGCTCGGCCGATTCCACTCGCTCCTCCTGTAATCACAGCGTTCTTTGTCGTGGTCGTGCTCTTCTTCCATGGAAGAAGATAACGTACCTTGTCGAACAGGGCAGGGTGGGTGTTGGTATAAGCATCTTTGTAGAGGGCAAAGACCTCGCGTGTGCTCTTTCGGAGCTTGTAGCCAAACTGTCGTTGCAATCGATCGTTGGAGAGGACAGGGCGATATCGTAAAAAGTCGAGCTGCTCTGGACCGTATTGCGTAAGAGAGACCGTTTGTAAGGTTTCGAGTGCTCCTGTGAGAAGCGTGGGAGAGAGCGGTAGGTAAGGCTTGTCAAGCAATCCTGCGATCTCTCGCAAGGTCAGGACACCGTTGCCTGACAGGTTATATATGCCGTCATTTTCGTGGTGTACTCCATGCAAGAGACAGCCAACAACATCCTGGTCCCAGACAAAGTTAAAGGGAGAGGAAGCTCCTTTGATACCGAGTACAAAGGGCTTTTCAAACAGTGCCGTGATTTGATTGCTCACGGTCTCCCCAAGGATGGTTCCAACCCGAAAGATTAACTGTTGCAAAGAGGGGTGTTTGTGCCGGTAATCTGCGAGCATCTCCTCAACCAATCGTTTGTGATAGGAGTAAGCAAACGCTTGGTTTCCACGCAGAGGGTACTCTTCCGTAATCAGAGGAGGATTGTCTGCATGGTAACCATAGGCTGCACCGCTGCTTGTGACAATTAACTTACGCACTCCCTGAGTCAGGCATCTCTCCACGACATTGCGAGTTCCATTGACATCAACATCGTACTGAAACTCTCTTGTCATCTCAGGTGCTGGTGTGACAATAGAAGCCAGGTGTACGACCGTGTCAATCGCATATTTTTTCATCACATCCGCCAACTCAGGCGAACGGATATCCAAGGTGAGATAGGTGACTCCTTTGACGCGCTGATCTTCTTTGATGTCGCGAACATCTGTGGCTACGATGGTGTTGAACCCTTCTGGTGACGCAGCCAATGCCTTCGTTACCAGGGAGCCAATATACCCCCCTGCGCCAGTGATAAGTACAGAACTTCTCATCTCTTTCTGGGTGTGTTCTACCATCTTGCTTCTTCCTGTTTGAGTAAAGCTTCTGTCGCTGGGTTGTTTTCTCTTGGTTGTTGGTCTCAGCCTGCGGGTTCTTGGTGCATATCTTTGAATGTTTTTAGTTCGGGAGCCCACATGTGTTTGACGGGATCGACGTCGATATGAATGACAGAGCACCTCCCTGTTGCGACGGAGCGTTCGATAGCTCCACGCAGTCCTTCAGGTGTGCTCACTCGCTCGCCATGAGCACCCATCGCGCGAGCGACTTGGTCAAACTCAATCTCATGGAGATCGGAGTTGATGGTTTCTTCAGGGCTAAGTGTTTTCTTGACCAGGGTCTTGAGAGGTTTGAGAGCAAACAGTTGGTTGATCTTCACCATGCCCCATTGCTTGTCGCAAACAACGAGGTAAATCACCGGTAGATGGTTGCGTACAGCCGTTTCTATTTCCTGGATATGAAAGCCCATTGCACCGTCTCCGATGATACAATACACCTGACGCTCTGGGTCGGATACCTGTGCACCCAAAGCCTGGGACACCCCTGCTCCCAACATGCCCATCTTATACGTTGTGAGTACGGAGTTGGGGGTGCGAATCTCGTGGTAGAAGTGAGACCAAATCGAGGTGTTTCCCCCATCGACAACAAGCACTGCATCCTCATCAAACACGTCCTGACAGATCGTCGCGATGTGTGATGAATGCATCGGTGTTGCCTTATCTTCGAGGTGCTTGCTCAACTTTTTGCGTCGTTTGGTACAGAGTTTCTTTAAGGCAGTGACAGCTTTGCGGCGGCCTGTTAGGTTCAGTTCCGTTTGGCGACGCCAGACCTCTGCGATCACTTGCTCAAGAAAGACTTTGACATCCGCTTGTACAGGCAGATCAGCGGGGCGATTGTTTGCCAGAGAATCGGTGTCGATGTCGACCTGGATCATCTTTTGTTCTTCAGGCTGACCCCAATAAGGAGCCTTGCCCCACCAGTCACTCTCTCCGAGACGAGAACCCAACACCAAAAGGACGTCTGCTTGGGTACGAGCCTGATTCACAGCTTTGAGGTAAACCATCGGTATCGACAGATGATTGCGTTCATCCACAGCTGAACGTGCAGCCCAACTTGTAGTGATAGGAGCATGCAACAACTCACTTAACTTGCGTACTTCTTCAAAGGCTTCAGCGTGGATCACTCCAGAACCCACATGGAAGACCGGAAGCTTTGCTTCGATCAGCATTTGTGCGGCTTTCTTGACCTGACTCTCTGCGGGAGGAACTGGCTCAAGTACACGATACTGACTGGGCTCCCAAAACCACTGTGCATTCCACTCAAACTTCCCATTCATCAAGTTCTCAGGGATGTCCAAATGAACTACGCCAGGGCGACCCTGGTAGGATACACGCAGAGCTTTGCGCATCAACTCTGCCATCCGGTCCACAGATGGAACAGCACAGCTCCACTTCACCATGGGACGGATGACTTCAACATGAGGAAAATACTGGTACGTTCCTCCTCTGTCTGGATATACAATTCCTTCGCGTCGAGAGCTGGTAATCAACAAGACGCGGTTGCCTTCTGCCTGCTCCACCGCAACTCCCGCGAGCATGTTGGCTACACCTGGACCGTTGCTTGCCAAACAAACCCCCAAGCCTCCTGTCAGGCGTGCATAAGCTCCAGCCATATGCGCTGCACTTGCTTCATGTCGTGGTGTTACTAGGGAGATCCCGTTTTCCTCAAACTTCGAATACAAACCGAAGTATGTCCCATCGATGATCCCAAAAACCTTCTCCACACCTTCCGCTGCCAACATCTTCGTCAGGATCTCACCACCCAATACACTCTTGCTTTGCTTCTTCGCGACTGTCACTGCCATCTTTTTTGTCCTCGCCTGAACACCGTCAGTTTTTCCCTAACAGCGATCGAGTAAAAGAAATCGTTGCTCTATTTTCCCAAGTATGGCAATATTTAACCGATCGGTCAACTTAAATTTGACCTTTCGGTTAAGAAAGTTATCAATAGTACATAAAACAGAGAGTTGTGATATGACAAAGAAGGGTGATAGTGGTAGGAAAGGTGAGAGTGGTAGGAGG